>DATIDZ010000301.1:0-24140 GCA_035456045.1 Caldimonas sp. | reverse complement strand
CGAGCGTCTTCGGCCTGCGGCCGACGCCGGCAATCGTCGCGTTGAGCCTTGCCTTCGCGACGCTCGCGATCAGCATGTGGCTGCTGCCGCGCTTTCGCCGCGGCGCGGCGCCGCACACGATGGCGCGGCTGCACAGCCCGCAGTGGATCGCGACGATCGGCGCGGACCTGGTGTTCTTCACCGGCCTGCACCTGGCATCGCCGGGTTCGAGCTTCAACTACGTCGCGCTGCTCGTCCTGCCGGTGCTGATGGGCGGCGTGCTGACGCCGCGCGTGCTCGCGCTCGCGACCGCGGCGCTGGCGACGCTCGCCCTCCTCGGCACCGCGTGGGTCGCGCTGCTGTCCGGCGGCGACGCGACGCTGCTGATGACGCAGGCCGGGCTCGCCGGCAGCGGCTTCTTCGTGATCACGGTGCTCGCCGGCGAGCTCGCCGGCCGGCTTGCGCGCGAGGAGCTGAGCGCGCGCGGCAGCCTCGAGATGGCGCGCCAGCAGGCGCAGCTGAACCGGCTCGTGATCGAGGAGATGGAGGACGGCGTTCTCGTCGTCGATCGCGCGGGCAAGGTGCGCGCCGCCAATCCGTCGGCGCGGCGCCTGCTCGCGCCGGAAGGAACGAGCCGCGCCGCGCCGTTCCAGCTGCGCGGCGTTCCGGCGTGGGGCGCGCTGGTGCGCGCGGTCGAGCGCGCCTTCGCCGAGGCGTCGTGGCCGGAGGCGGGCCGCGACGTCGCGATCCAGTTCACCGCCGAGTCGCGCCGAACGCTGCGCGTGCGCGTGCGCTTCACGCGCAAGCGCGAGCCGCCGGCGAGCGAGGAGTTCTGCGTCCTCTTCCTCGAGGACGTCCGCAACATGCAGGCGCGCAGCCGCCAGGAGAAGCTCGCCGCGATGGGGCGTGTCTCGGCCGGCATCGCGCACGAGATCAGGAACCCGCTGGCCGCGATCTCGCAGGCCAATGCGCTGCTCGCCGAGGACGCGACCGATCCCGCCCAGCGCCAGCTGATGCAGATGGTCAGCGAGAACGTCGAGCGGCTCAAGCGCATCGTCGACGACGTGATGGAGGTCGCGCCCGGCCAGATGCAGGAGCCCGGCGCGATCGACGCCACCGAGCAGATCGGCGTCATCTGCGCCGAGTGGGCGAAGGCGGCCGGCGTCGAGGTGGGCGGTGCCGGCGTCCTGCACCTCGCGCTGCCCGACGAGCCGCTCGGCGTGCTGTTCGACGCCGAGCACTTGCGCCGCGTCCTGGTCAACCTGCTCGACAACGCGCGCCGCCACGCCAGCGACCGGCCGGGCGCGATCGAGGTCCGTCTCGAGGCGTCGGCGGACGAGCCCGGCCGGGTCGTCTTCAGCGTGCTGAGCGACGGCGCGCCGATTCCGGCCGATGTGGAAGCGTATTTGTTCGAGCCGTTTTTCTCGACTCGCAGCCGCGGCGCAGGTCTCGGCCTTTACATTTGCAGGGAGCTCTGCGAACGATACGGCGCCCGCATCGACTACCGGTTGCTGCTGCCGGAGGAGCCGCGCCGCAACGACTTCTTCGTCGACATGCGACGTGCCGTCGCCGCGGCGACGACCGATCGACCGACGCTGACCTCATGACCACTGCCTCCCATTTCAGCCTGCTCGTCGTCGACGACGAGCCCGACCTCCGGACGCTCTACGAGCTCACGCTGCTGCGCGAGGGCTACGACCTCGACACCGCCGGCACCGTGCAGGAGGCGCTGCTCCACCTCAAGGACCGCACCTACAGCGCGGTCATCACCGACATGCGCCTGCCCGACGGCAGCGGGCTCGACGTGCTGCGCTGGCTCGAGGAGAGCAACCGGCGCGAGAAGGCGATCGTCATCACGGCGTACGGCTCATCGGAGAACGCGGTCGAGGCGCTCAAGGCGGGCGCCTACGACTACCTCACCAAGCCGGTCGACCTGAAGCAGTTCCGCGCGGTCGTCGCGTCGGCGCTCGGCCGCGGCGGCGCCGCAGCGCCGACCGTCGATCCGACGACGCTGCCGTCCGAGCACCGCGGCCCGTCGACGCCGCGCACCCCGCGACCCGTGCCGGCGCCCGCACCGGCGCCGGTCAGCGCCGCGCTGGCGCGCATGGCCGGCCAGTCGATGGCGATGCAGCAGGTCCGCTCGCTGGTCGAGAAGGTCGCGCGCAGCATGGCGCCGGTGCTCGTCGCCGGCGAGTCGAGCACCGGCAAGGAGCTGGTGGCGCGGGCCATCCACGAGGTGAGCGTGCGCAGCGCGATGCCCTTCGTCCCCGTCAACTGCAGCGCCATCCCCGAGAACCTCCTGGAGGCGGAGTTCTTCGGCTATCGCAAGGGCGCGTTCACCGGTGCGAACGACGACCGCGAGGGCTTCTTCCAGGCGGCCCACGGCGGCACCCTCTTTCTCGACGAGATCGGCGACCTGCCGCTGTCGATGCAGTCCAAGCTGCTCCGCGCGATCCAGGAACGCTCCGTGCGGCCGGTCGGCGCCGTCACCGAGGTGCCCGTCGACGTCCGCCTGTTGAGCGCGACGCACAAGGACCTCGGCGCCGAAGTCCAGGCCGGCCAGTTTCGCCAGGATCTCTATTACCGCCTCAACGTCATCCAGATCCGGGTGCCGCCGTTGCGCGAGCGCCTCGAGGACCTGATGGGCATCAGCGAGCGCGTCCTCGAGCGGCTCGCCCGCGACGCAGGCGTGTGGCCGGCGCCGCGCCTGACGCGCGACGCGCTGGTCCATCTTTCCCGCTATCCGTTTCCGGGCAACGTCCGCGAGCTCGAGAACCTGCTCCACCGCGCGGTCGCGCTGTCCGGCTCGGAAGAGCTCGACGTCTACGATCTCGGCCTGCCCGAGTCGGTGTTCACCGACAGCGCGGCACAGGAGCTCGACCAGCTCGGCGCTGCCGCCGAGAACGCGGCCGAGCCGGCGCGTCAAGCCGCGCGCATGGCGCCTGTCGAGGAGCCGCTGCCGAACGACCTCGCCAAGTACCTCGACGACGTCGAGCGCGACATCCTCGTGCGCGCCCTCGAGCATCATCGCTTCAATCGCACGGCGGCCGGCATCAGCCTGGGCCTGTCCCTGCGCCAGATGCGCTACCGGATGGCGCGCCTCAACGTCAACGTCGGGGGCGACTCGGGCGGCCCGGATCGCGAGTGAAGGAACACGACTGGCGCGGCGGCTGGCTGCGGCGCGCGCGCGCGGCGCCGTCGCCGAACTTCGGCTCGCGGCCCGCGGCGACGCAGGTCGATCTCGTCGTGCTGCACTCGATCAGCCTGCCGCCTGGCGAATACGGCGGCGATGCCATCGAGCGCCTGTTCGCCAACGAGTTCGACTGGAACGCGCACCCGTACTACGAGACGATCCGCGGCCTCACCGTCTCGTCGCATTTCCTGATCCGTCGCGACGGCGCGCTCGTCCAGTTCGTCTCGTGCGACGACCGGGCCTGGCACGCGGGCGCGTCGCGCTGGGCAGGCCGCGACGACTGCAACGATTTCTCCGTCGGCATCGAGCTGGAAGGACTCGAGGGCGAGGCGTTCGACGACGCGCAATACCCGGTCCTCGCCGGCCTTCTGCGCAGCCTCTCGCTGCGCTACCCGATCGCTGCGGTCGCGGGCCACGAGCACGTGGCGCCGGGGCGCAAGAACGATCCCGGCGCGGGCTTCGACTGGGCGCGCCTGCGCCGCCTCGCACCGTCGGCCAAGCTCGCGTTCGCGGCCTGATCGACCGCTTTGCGCGCAGGCCTTTGCGGCCCGCGGCGGCGCGAAATCGACGACAATCCGTTCGTGACAAATCTACGGGTTAGACGCTATAGGTAGTGGTTGTTGCGCGTCGAGACCCCAGATATAGTGTTCCTCGCGGTATCCTGATTTTGCCTCGAGGGGGTCGCGGCCGAGCGTCGCGAAGCGCGTCCCCGGCGAGTTTTTCGAACGTCGGACGCAGCTCCGGCGCATGACATCAAGCGCCTTGGCAGGATCGGAAAGCCAAGGCTCCAGAGGGGACTCCATGCAAGCAACCACCGCCCAGGCGACCTCCGTCGCCCCGGCCTCCAGCCGGGCCGCAGCCCGGCCCGCCCCGGCCGCATCGGCCTACCAGGGCTACCAGATCCTTCGCCGCAACGGCGCCGTCGTCTCGTTCGAGCCGAACAAGATCGCGGTCGCGCTGATGAAGGCGTTTCTCGCCGTCCACGGCACGCAAGGCGCGGCCTCCGCGAGCGTTCGGGAGACCGTCGATGGCCTGACCGAGTCGGTCGTTCGCGGCCTGCTGCGCTCGCGCCCGGGCGGCGGCACCTTCCACATCGAGGACGTGCAGGACCAGGTCGAGCTCGGCCTCATGCGGGGCGGCCACCACGAGGTCGCGCGCGCCTACGTGCTCTACCGCGAGCGACGTGCGCAGGAGCGTGCGCGCCAGGTCGCGCCGCCCGCGGTCGTCGCGCCGGCGCTGATGGTCACCGACCGCGGCGTTCGCGTGCCGTTCGATTCGGCGCGCATGCAGGCGCTGATCGAGTCGGCCTGCGCCGGCCTCGGCGCCGACGTGCGGCCCGAGCCGATCCTCACCGAGACCAAGCGCAACCTCTACGACGGCGTGCCGATCGACGAGGTGCACAAGGCGGCGATCCTCGCCGCGCGCACCCTGATCGAGAAGGACCCCGGCTACACCCGGGCGACGGCGCGGCTGCTGCTGCACACGATCCGGCGCGAGATCCTCGGCGAGGAGCTGCTGCAGTCGGACATGACCGCGCGCTACGCCGAGTATTTTCCGCAGTTCATCAAGAAGGGCGTGGTCGCGGAGCTGCTCGACGAGAAGCTGCTGCACTACGACCTCGGTCGCCTCGGCGCCGCGCTCAAGGCAGATCGCGACCTGCAGTTCGACTACCTCGGCCTGCAGACCCTGTACGACCGCTACTTCCTGCACATCGACGAGGCGCGCATCGAGCTGCCGCAGGCGTTCTTCATGCGCGTCGCGATGGGGCTGGCGCTGAACGAGATCGACCGCGAGGAGCGCGCGATCGAGTTCTACGAGGTGCTGTCGACCTTCGACTTCATGAGCTCGACGCCGACGCTCTTCAACGCCGGCACGCGCCGCTCGCAGCTGTCGAGCTGCTACCTGACGACCGTCTCGGACGACCTCGACGGCATCTACGAGGCGCTCAAGGAGAACGCGCTCCTGTCCAAGTTTGCCGGCGGCCTCGGCAACGACTGGACCAACGTCCGCGCGCTCGGCAGCTACATCAAGGGCACCAACGGCAAGAGCCAGGGCGTCGTGCCCTTCCTCAAGGTCGTCAACGACACTGCGGTCGCGGTCAACCAGGGCGGCAAGCGCAAGGGCGCGGTGTGCGCCTACCTGGAGAGCTGGCACCTCGACATCGAGGAGTTCCTGGAGCTGCGCAAGAACACCGGCGACGACCGGCGCCGCACGCACGACATGAACACCGCCAACTGGGTCCCCGACCTGCTGATGAAGCGGGTGATGGAAGGCGGCGACTGGACCCTCTTCTCGCCCTCGACCTGCCCGGACCTGCACGACAAGTTCGGCCGCGCCTTCGAGGAGGCCTACACGGCCTACGAGGACAAGGCGGCGCGCGGCGAGATCAAGCTGTTCAAGAAGGTCAAGGCGGCCGACCTGTGGCGCCGCATGCTGACCATGCTGTTCGAGACCGGCCATCCGTGGATCACCTTCAAGGACGCCTGCAACGTGCGCTCGCCGCAGCAGCACGTCGGCGTCGTCCACTCGAGCAACCTGTGCACCGAGATCACCCTCAACACCGGGCCGACCGAGATCGCGGTGTGCAACCTCGGCTCCGTCAACCTGGCGCAGCACGTCGCCGACGGCCAGCTCGACCAGGCCAAGCTCAAGAAGACGGTCGCGACGGCGATGCGCATGCTCGACAACGTCATCGACATCAACTACTACGCGGTCAAGAAGGCGCGCGACTCGAACCTGCGCCACCGGCCGGTCGGCCTGGGCATCATGGGCTTCCAGGACGCGCTGTACGAGCTGAAGGTGCCGTACGCGTCGGATGCAGCGGTCGAGTTCGCCGACCGCTCGATGGAAGCGGTGTGCTACCACGCCTACTGGGCGTCGACCGAGCTGGCGCAGGAGCGCGGCCGCTATTCCACCTACCGCGGCTCGCTCTGGGATCGCGGCATCCTGCCGGTCGATTCGCTCGACCTGCTGGCCGAGCAGCGCGGCAGCCTGAAGGGCGACGCGGCCGGAACGCCCCTGGTCGAGATCGACCGCAGCGCCACGCTCGACTGGAAGACGCTGCGCGCCCGGATCGCCGAGCACGGCATGCGCAACTCGAACTGCGTCGCGATCGCGCCGACGGCGACGATCTCGAACATCGTCGGCGTCAGCGCCTCGATCGAGCCGTCGTTCGGCAACCTGTCGGTGAAGTCGAACCTGTCGGGCGAGTTCACGATCGTCAACGAATACCTCGTCCGCGACCTCAAGCGCGCCGACCTCTGGGACGACGTCATGGTCATGGACCTGAAGCACTTCGACGGCTCGCTGAAGCGGATCGACCGCGTCCCCGAGGACCTGAAGCAGCTCTACGCGACCGCCTTCGAGATCGAGACGAAGTGGCTGGTCGAGGCGGCGGCGCGGCGGCAGAAGTGGATCGACCAGGCGCAGTCGCTCAACATCTACATGGCCGGCGCCTCGGGCAAGAAGCTCGACGAGACCTACAAGCTCGCCTGGCTGCGCGGCCTCAAGACAACGTACTACCTGCGCACGCAGAGCGCGACCAACGCCGAGAAGTCGACCGTCAAGTCGAGCCAGCTGAACGCGGTGTCGAACGGTGCGCGCGCGCCGGCGGCGGTCGCGGGCAGCGCGACGACGGTGGCGCCGAGCGACGATGCGAGCGACGTCAAGTTCTGCGCGCTCGACAACCCGGAGTGCGAAGCGTGTCAGTGAGCAAGCGCGTCGTCTTCGCGGCGCGTGAACGAGTACCGCGAATCGCGCCGCGCGATGCAACAGAGCAACAAAATCGAAGCGACGGGATTGATATGTCTTGGGCTTCGCACTCAATGTTCCGATAATCCGGGGCGCAGAGGAAACATCCGAATGCTGGTTTGGGAAGAAGACAGAACCACCGAGAACGTTCACGCCGCAAGCACCGCGCCCCGCGCGGTCTCCGCCTTGCCGTCGCCGGTTGCGGCGCCTTCCTTCAGCGCCGATCCGGTCGGCGTCGCCGCGCAGCGGCCCGCCGCCTCCGTCTCCGCCGCGCCGACCGCACTGCGCGTCAAGGCCTCCGACAAGCGGATCATCAACGGCGCCACCGACGTCAACCAGCTGGTGCCGTTCAAGTACAAGTGGGCGTGGGAGAAGTACCTCGCCACGTGCGCGAACCACTGGATGCCGCAGGAAGTCAACATGTCGCGCGACATCGCGACATGGAAGGATCCGAACGGCCTGACCGACGACGAGCGCCGGATCGTGAAGAGGAACCTCGGCTTCTTCGTCACCGCCGACTCGCTCGCCGCCAACAACATCGTCCTCGGCACTTACCGCCACATCACGGCGCCGGAGTGCCGGCAGTTCCTGTTGCGGCAGGCCTTCGAGGAGGCGATCCACACCCACGCCTACCAGTACATCGTCGAGTCGCTCGGCCTCGACGAGAGCGAGATCTTCAACGCCTACAACGAGATCCAGTCGATCCGCGACAAGGACGAGTTCCTGATCCCGTTCATCACGGCGATCATGGATCCGCACTTCCATACCGGCACGCCCGAGAACGACCGGACGCTGCTCAAGTCGCTGATCGTCTTCGCCTGCCTGATGGAAGGCCTGTTCTTCTACGTCGGCTTCACCCAGATCCTGGCGCTGGGGCGGCAGAACAAGATGACGGGCGCGGCCGAGCAGTACCAGTACATCCTGCGCGACGAGTCGATGCACTGCAATTTCGGCATCGACCTGATCAACCAGATCAAGGCCGAGAACCCCCAGCTCTGGACGCCGGAGTTCAAGGCCGAGATCAAGGCGCTGTTCGAGAAGGCGGTCGAGCTCGAATATCGCTACGCCGAGGACACCATGCCGCGCGGCGTGCTCGGCATGAACGCGTCCATGTTCAAGGGCTACCTGCGCTACATCGCCAACCGGCGGGCGGTGCAGATCGGCCTGCAGGAGCTCTTCCCGAACGAGGAAAACCCGTTTCCGTGGATGAGCGAGATGATCGACCTCAAGAAGGAGCGCAATTTTTTCGAGACCCGCGTCATCGACTACCAGACCGGTGGTGCGCTGACGTGGGAGTAGATGCCGTCGCGAGCTGTTGCGTCGGCGTGTGAGAGATCAAGATTCGCAGGTTCCACAGAGCAGCGACAACGAGCGCTGCCAGCCTGCACCCGAGTTCATCGACCTGGGGCGCCCCTCCTGGGCAGTCCGAGGCGATGAATAGCCACTGGCCGACGACGCGTCGAAAGCCGGTGGTTCCTTTGTAACTTGATCAAGGAGAAACGTGATGGCAACTGCGAAAAAGGCCGCTAAGAAATCGTCGGCCAAGAAGTCCACGGCGAAGAAGTCGTCGGCGAAGAAGTCGACCGCCAAGAAGTCGACGGCGAAGAAGTCCAGCGCCAAGAAGACTGGCGCGAAGAAGACCGCCAAGAAGTCGGCGAAGAAGTCCGCCAAGAAGTCGGCGAAAAAGTCCGCCAAGAAATCGGCCAAGAAGTCTGCCAAGAAGGCAGGCAAAAAGGCCGCGAAGAAGTCCGGCGCCAAGAAGGCTGCCAGGCGCTCGAGCGGCAAGAAGGCCGCCAAGAAGTCGGGCGCCAAGAAGGCGGCAAAGAAAGCGCCTGCCAAGAAGGCGTCGGCCAAGAAGGCGGCGCCTGCGAAGAAGGCAGCACCTGCCAAGAAGGCGGCGACGTCTTCGAGCGGCGCATCTAGCGCGATGCCCGCGGCACCGGCGAAGACGGCCCTCAGCCCTCAGGCTGCCTGGCCGTTCCCCACCGGCAGCAAGCCCTGACCGACGCGCTTGCGTCTGTCATCAGCCCGGCTCCGGCCGGGCTTTTTTATTCCGGGAGGATCTGAGTGTCGGCGAAGCCGTGCGCGGAGACGATGGGCATCATGCCGACGTCTTCCGCGGGCGCGCGCTCGACGGCGGCGCTCAGCGCCTCCTCGAGCTGGGCCGCCCGCCGCTTCGCGACTGCCGCTTCAGCGGCGCTCTGCTGGAGCGATTCGACCTCGGCCTTGAGCTGACCGATCTGCTGGCGCGCCTGCGCGGTCTGCTGCTGCGAGAAGAGTCGCCCCTTCTCGATCTTCTGCAGGCGCTGGCCGGCGGCGACCAGCTTCCTGCCGTACCACCAGCGGCAGGCCGCCCAGGTGACTGCGGAAGCGACCAGGAGCGCGACCGGGATCGCGACCGCGAGCACGCCTGCCTGACGAATGTCCATGAAGCGGACTTCGGTGCGACGTCGACGAACTTGAGCGGGTCATCGGTCAGGTCTGTGCAAACGTGCGATCCAGCACATGATTCTGGCCGCCGCGACTGGCGATCTTGAGCGCGCCGAGCCGATTGCCGAGGCGGGCGCAGTCGACGAGCGGCCAGCCGCGCTCGAGTCCGAACAGCATGGCGCTGCGGAACGCGTCGCCGCAGCCGGTCGGGTCGACGACCTCGCTCGCCGCGACGCCCGGAACGACGGTCTTCTCGCCTTGCTGCCAGACCTCGCAGCCGTGCGCGCCGAGCGTGACGACGATCCCTCGCAGATGCGACCGCGACATCGCTTCGATCGAGCGCCCGGTGCGCTCGGCGAGCATCTGCGCTTCGTAGTCGTTGACGGCGACCCAGGTCGCGCCGTCGACGAACGCACGCAGCTCTGCGCCGTCGAACATCGGCAGGCCCTGGCCCGGGTCGAAGATGAACGGCACGCCCGCAGCGACGAGCTGGCGCGCGTGGTCGAGCATGGCGCTGCGTCCGTCGGGCGCGATGATCGCGATGCGGATGTCGGCGCGCGCCGGCACGGCGGTCTCGTGCGCCCACTGCATCGCGCCGGGATGGAACGCCGTGATCTGGTTGTTGTCGAGGTCGGTGATGATGAATGCCTGCGCCGTGAAGGCCTCGGCGACCTCGCGCACGTGCTCGATCGTCGCGCCCCACGATCGCAGGCGCGCGACGTAATCGCCACCGTCTTCGCCGACCGCGGCGACGACGACCGGCTCGCCGCCGAGCGCCGCGAGGTTGTACGCGATGTTGCCGGCGCAGCCGCCGAACTCGCGCCTCAGGCTCGGCACGAGGAACGACACGTTCAGCACGTGCAGCTGGTTCGGCATGATCTGGTCGGCAAAGCGACCGCCGAAGGTGGCGATGCTGTCGAAGGCGAGCGATCCACAGACAAGGGCGGCCATTCAGTCTCCAGGGGGACGCGGCGGCGCCGCGAAGGTTTTCAGGGATAGAAAATCTCGACGGTATAGCCGACGACGGCCGCGCTTCCGGTGCTGAGCATCACCTGAAGCGGCGTCTCGGCGCGCGGCGCGATGACCTCGCCGGCGTTGAAGTCGCGCGGTGAAAGCGCCCGGCGAGCGACCGGCCGGCCATTCGCGTCGGTGAGGGTGAGGTCGACGGAGGGCAACGCGAGGGTCAGATCGCTCCGGCTGCGCAGGGTGACCGCGAGAAGGAACGCATCCTGCGAGGTCGGGCGCGTGAGCGCCGTGCTCTCGATCAGGACTTCGTCGATGCGGCGCGGCGCCTCGATGCGGCACTGCGCCGCGGCGCACCACGCCGCGAGGACGGGGCGAAGCGACGGCCAACGCGCCGCCAGGATGTCGCGATGGTGGTTCGCCGCCTGTGCGACGAGGATCAGCGCGGCCACGACGCAGGCGGCGCCGAGTGCCGAGCGCATTCGCGTGCTTTGCCAGCGCGCGCGCCGATCGGCGCGGCGAACGAACTCCGGGCGCATCCCGCTTTCCAGCGCGGGCACGTCGGTGTCCGTCACCGCGAGGGTCGCCAGCTCGGTGTCGGGAATCGACGTGTTGTCGAGGAACAGGTCGGAGTCGAAGCGGGCGTCGGAGAACTCGACGCGGTCGCGGGCGCCGAGCTGACCCGCCGGCTTGGGCTTGGCCTCGGAGCGCTTGCGCGGCCCGAAGAGATGCGCGTCGACAGGATCGGCGAGCAGCTCGCCGAGGTGTGACGCAGGCGCGTCGCTGCCCCTGGGGACCTCGATGCCGCCGTCGTCCTCGCCGCCGTGCCCGGTGGCTTCGTCGTCGTGCGGCGACGGCAACGACGACCATTCGGCGGGGGGCGGCGCCAGGCTCGCCACCAGCGGGTCGGCGGGCTCTTCCTGCCAGTCGCTCGGCACGTCGCGGCCGAGGTCGAACAATCCTTCGAGGGCGTTGAAGACCGCGTTGCAGCGGCCGCAGCGCACCCAGCCTTCGGAGACCTTGAGCTGGTCCTGGACGACGCGAAACGCCGTCCCGCAAGACGTGCAGCGCGTCGCCAGACTCATCGCCAAATCATGCCATGCGGCGAGGGGCGGTTCGCGTGCCGGCGAGGAGGATCCAGCCGTCGTCTTCGTCGGCGACGTCGAGCTCGAGCCAGGGCGCGTAGGCGCTGCGCAGCTCGTCGACCTGGCGCGAGAGCAGGCCGGAGAGCACCAGCTGGCCGCCGATGTCGACCAGCGACGACAGGACGGGAGCGAGCAGCTTGAGCGGTGCCGCGAGGATGTTGGCGACGACCAGCTGATACGGCCCGACCGCGTCCTCCGGCAGGCCCGCCGCAATCTCGACGTCGTTGGCGAGCGCATTGGCGCGCGTCGCATCGACCGCTGCCGGATCGATGTCGACGGCGTCGACCTGGCGCGCGCCGAACAGGCGTGCCGCGATGGCAAGCACACCCGACCCGCAGCCGTAGTCGAGGACCCGGCGCCAGTGCGTGCCGGCGCCGTCGCCGTGCTCGGCGATCCAGCGCAGGCACATGCGCGTCGTCGGGTGTGTGCCGGTGCCGAAGGCGCGACCCGGGTCGAGGCGGATGACGTGACGCGCTTCGGGCGGAACCGCCGACCAGGTGGGCACGACCCAGAATTCCGGCGTGATCGGGCAGGGTCCGAACTGCGACTGCGTCAGTCGAACCCAGTCCTGCTCGTCGACGGCGGCGATCGATTCGAAGTGAACGCTCGTCCCGACGGCGGACGCCGCCAGCCCGGCTGCCGCCGCAGTGGCGGACGCTTCGTCGGTGAAGAGGGCGGTGACGCGAGCGCGTCGCCAGGCCGATTCCGACTCGACGCCGGGCTCGTCGAAGACCGGCGCCTCGTGCTCCGTGCCGGCGTCGGCATCTTCGATCGAGGCCGACACGGCATCGAGCTCGTCGCAGAGCCGATCGCAGAGCGCGTCGACGGCGGCCGCGGGAACGAGAAGCGTGAGGGCGTGCATCGCGCCGGATCCTGCCCCGCTAGCGCTTGTGTTGATCGAGCCAGCCTTCGAGGTAGTGGATGCTCGTTCCGCCTTCGATGAACTTGGCGTCGACCATCAGCTCGCGGTGCAGCGGGATGTTGGTCTGGATGCCCTCGATGACAGTCTCCGAGAGCGCCGTCCGCATGCGGGCGAGCGCCTGGTCGCGCGTGTCGCCGTGGACGATGATCTTGCCGATCATCGAGTCGTAGTTGGGCGGCACGAAGTAGTTGGTGTACGCGTGCGAGTCGACCCGCACGCCGGGGCCGCCCGGCGGGTGCCACATCGTCACCCGGCCCGGCGACGGCGTGAACGTGTACGGATCCTCGGCGTTGATGCGGCACTCGATCGCGTGGCCGCGGCAGGCGATCACCCGCTGCGCGAACGGCAGCTTCTCGCCGGCGGCGATGCGGATCTGCATCTGGACGATGTCGATCCCGGTCACCCATTCGGTCACCGGGTGCTCGACCTGGACCCGCGTGTTCATCTCGATGAAGAAGAACTCGCCGTTCTCGTACAGGAACTCGAACGTGCCCGCGCCGCGATAGCCGATCTTCTTGCAGGCGGCGACGCAGCGCTCGCCGATCCGCTCGATGACGCGGCGCGCGATCCCCGGCGCGGGCGCCTCCTCGATGATCTTCTGGTGGCGCCGCTGCATCGAGCAGTCGCGCTCGCCGAGCCAGACCGCGTTCTTGTGCGTGTCGGCGAGGACCTGGATCTCGATGTGGCGCGGGTTCTGGAGAAACTTCTCCATGTAGACCGCCGGATTGCCGAACGCCGCGCCGGCCTCGGCGCGGGTCATCTGCACGGCGGACACGAGCGCTGCCTCGGTGTGCACGACCCGCATGCCGCGACCGCCGCCGCCGCCGGCCGCCTTGATGATCACCGGGTAGCCGATCGCGCGCGCCGCCTTGATCGCCTCCTTCGGGTCGTCGGGCAGCGCGCCTTCCGACCCCGGCACGCAGGGGACGCCCGACTTGATCATCGCCTGCTTGGCGGAGACCTTGTCGCCCATGATCCGGATGGCGTCGGGCGTGGGGCCGATGAACGTGAAGCCACTGCGCTCGACGCGCTCGGCAAAGTCCGCGTTCTCCGACAGGAAGCCGTAGCCGGGGTGGATCGCCTCGGCGTCGGTGACCTCGGCGGTGGCGATGATCGCCGGCATGTTCAGATAGCTCTGTGCCGAGGGGGCCGGGCCGATGCACACCGCCTCGTCGGCGAGCTTCACGTACTTCGCGTCGCGGTCGGCCTCGGAGTAGACGACGACCGACTTGACGCCGATCTCGCGGCAGGCGCGCTGGATGCGCAGCGCGATCTCGCCCCTGTTGGCGATGAGAATCTTCTTGAACATCGTCAGCCGCCGTTCCCGCGACGGGGTCGACCGGCGAATGCTGCAGTGGCGCGCCTCATTCGATGACGAAGAGCGGCTGGCCGAATTCGACCGCCTGGCCGTTCTCGCACAGGATCTGGCGGATCGTCCCGGCGGCGTCCGCCTCGATCTCGTTCATGATCTTCATCGCCTCAATGATGCAGATCGGGTCGCCGACCTTCACCGTGCTGCCGATCTCGATGAAAGGATCCGAGCCCGGGCTCGCCGAGCGGTAGAAAGTGCCAACCATCGGCGACTTGACGACGTTGCCGGTCGGGGCCGGCACGGGCGCCGGCTCGGCCGCTGCACGTTCGACCGGGGCCGCGGCCGCCGGCGGCGCGAAGTGGACCGCGGGCGCGCTGGGAGCCGCCTGGGCCGATGCCTTCACAATGCGAACCTTGCCGTCGGCTTCGGCGATCTCGAGCTCCGAGATGTTCGACTCCGACACCAGGTCGATCAAGGTCTTGAGTTTGCGCAGGTCCATCGCGGCGTCCGATCGCAGGCCTCGCGCCAGGCGGCGCGCTAGCTGCAAAAGCAGCGGATTCTAGGTGAAATGTCGGCGTTTGCCGCCAATTAGCGTGAGATGCGGGTAGTCACCTAGCGCGTCGCCGCCTTCCATCGCGCCAGCAGGTCGGCCGTCACGATGCCGAGCTGGTGGTGCACCGCCGCGCCCGTCGAATCGAAGGCCGCGGTGAACGGGAGCCCGCCGCCCTTGTTCCCCAACTGACGAGAGAGGTCGAGACCGATCGAGCCGGCGACGGCCACCGGCAGGGTCAAGGTCCGCTCCGCGATGAAGCGGCGCACGGGATCGGGTTGATCGACGGCCAGCGCGAGCACCTGCCAGCCGCGCGGCGGCTGTTCGCGCGCGAAGCGGTCGAGAAGCGGCATCTCGACGACGCAGGGTGCGCACCACGTGGCCCAGAAGTTGAGCAGCAACGGCCGCCCGCGCCAGGCCGCCATCCTGACCGGGGCGTCGTCGACGCTTCGAAATTCCAGCGTCCAGAGGTCGATCGACACCTCCGGCGGGCCCGCGTCCTCCGCTTCCTGGCGAGCGCGGCGCCAGGCCGTGCCGGCGCCGATCGCGGCGGCGGCGAGTCCGGCCGCGCCGAGGACGACGAGGCGCCGATTCACTGGCCGGCCTCGCGCGAACGCAGCGCCGCCAGGTCGCCGCGGTCGCTGCGGCCGCGTGCGTCGCGATGAAGCGCGCCGCGCAGGTCGTCGTAGTCGCGCACCGTCAGGGCGACATGGACGCCGTCGGGAATCGCCGCGCTCGGCACGCGAAGGTTGAGGACGTCGAGGATGCGTCCGCGCGGCCCGTCGACGCTCGAGACGTCGTAGTCGATCCGCTGGTCGATGAGTGCGATCTCGGCGGACTTGGAGTCGTCGCAGAAGAGGTCGATGAAGACGCTGTTCAGGCGCGTCGCGGTGCCGCGCCAGACGGCGCCCGTGAGGTGAGGGCGAAACGCCCCCAGCCTTTCCATCCAGACGGCGGCGATCCTGCGCAGCTCGGCCAGCTCGGCGGGCTGCGTGTCGGCGTGGAAGAGATCGAGGTAGGCGCGGACTTCGTCCTCGATCTCGTCGTTGCCGGGCAACTCGCCGTTGCGTGCATTGACGCCCAGATCGCGTGCGGCGCGTCGCTTCGCCGCGCCGTACTCCAAGCCCTCTTCGACGATCAGCCGCGCCGCCGCCACGGCGATCGCGGCACTGTGGGTGCCGGCCATCGAGGGATTCTAGGCAGGGGGTGCGACCGTGACGTCGGCGGGGTCGACACGCTCCGCGTGACTGCGAGCGGTGCGGCGAGCGCGATCGTCGGACCGCGCGTGCCCGGCTCACGGAACGTCGACGTGACCCATCCGCGCGACGATGGTCGATGCGCGGCCGACCACGTAGGACGAGCCGGGACGCTTCTCGAACCGCTTGGGCGCCGGCAGCATCACCGCGAGCTGCGCGGCCTGCTGGGCGCCGAGCGCTGCCGCGCCCACGCCGAAGTAGCGCTGCGCCGCCGCTGTCGCGCCGAACACGCCTTCGCCCCACTCGACCTCGTTGAGATAGATCTCGAGGATGCGGCGCTTGCCGAGGATCGCCTCGAGCTCCCACGACAGAAGCAGCTCCTGCGCCTTGCGCAGGAAGTTGCGCTCACCGCTCAGGAACAGGTTCTTCGCGAGCTGCTGGGTGATCGTCGAGCCGCCGACGATCTTCGGCCCTCGCACCGGGGCGACGGGCTTCGACGCAGGCCTGGTCTCCTTGCGCTGCGCGCGCTGCGCCGCCTGCTCGGCGAGCTCGTTCTTCTCCCAGGCCTTCTCGAGCGCATCCCATTCGACGCCGCTGTGCTCGGTGAAGCCGCTGTCCTCGGCGGCGATGACCGCGCGCTTGAGGTGCGCCGAGACCGCGGGGTAATCGGCCCACTGCTGATGCCAGCCGTGCCGCCGCGAATCGAGGGCGAGCCGCCAGGCTTCCGAGCGCTGGAACGTCGTCGACTGCGGGTCGACGATCGCCATCATCGCGATCCGGGCCAGGAAGAAGAGCTGCAGCGCGAAGAACGACACGACGACGAGGAGCGCCAGCCGTCCCAAGCCGCGCCAGGGCGAGATCGTCATCTCGGCCGGCGCGGCGAGGTCATGCCGCGGCGATCCTCGCGCGCAGCGCGCGCAGCACCGGCGCCGTCTCCGGCTCGACGCCACGCCAGAGGAGGAACGCCTCGGCGGCCTGCTCGACCAGCATGCCGAGCCCGTCGCGGCCGATCGCGCCGTGCGCCTCGGCCCAGGCGACGAAGGGCGCGGCTGCGGCGCCGTACATCATGTCGATCGCCAGGCCCCCTTGCCGCAGCACGCTCGCGGCGACCGGCACGGGCGCGCCGCCGACACTCGTGGAGGTCGCGTTGACGACGACGTCGAAGCTCTCGCCGCAGCGGTCGAGGGGCGCGGCGGCGACGCGCGCCGACGCGGCGTTCGCGAGCGCGCGTCCCTGGCGATCGACGAGCGCGCGCGCCTTCTCGACGCTGCGGTTGGCGACGACCACCTCGCTCGCGCCGCTCGAGAGGAGCGGGCCGAGCGCGCCGGCGGCGCCGCCGCCCGCGCCGATCAACAGCACGCGGGCGCCGCGCAGCTCGACGCCGGCGTTGCGCTCGATGTCGCGCACGAGGCCGGCACCATCGGTGTTGTCGCCGAGCCAGCCGTCGGCGTCGAAGCGCAGCGTGTTGCATGCGGCGGCGATGCGCGCTCGCGGCGTCGTCCTGGCGACCAGCTCGAACGCCTCGAACTTGAACGGCATCGTCACGTTGCAGCCGCTCGCGCCGCCGGCGGCGAACTCGCGCACCGCCGCGGCGAAGCCGTCGAGCGCGCAGAGCAGCCGCTCGTAGCGCACCGGCTCGCCGGTCTGCGCCGCGAAGGCGGCGTGGATGAAGGGCGACTGGCTGTGAGCGACCGGATGGCCGACCACCGCATAGCGGCTCTCGGCAGCGCTCACGGGCGACTCGGTGCTCATGCCTCGCCCCCGGCCGCCGTCGCTTCGCCGATCGCGCTGGGCCTGGCCGACGACCGCCTCATCGCCCGCTCAGCGTTGTTTCGAGGCCCTCCTCGCGCGTGAAGCGAAAGCGCGACGGAATCGCCAGCTGGTCGGCCTGCTTGCGCATCGCCGCCGTGAAGCGGCCGTAGGGCGCGGCCGCGTGGACGATCGCGACGGCGCGCCGGTCGAGCACCTTGTTGCCCGAGCCGCGCACGATCTCGGTGTCGACGACGCGGCCGTCGGCGTCGACGCTGATCACCATCGTCAGCTCGCCGTAGAGCTTCTTGCCCTGGTTCTCGGGAAAGTTTCGCGTGCCGCGGTCCTCGATCTTCCTGCGCAGCTGGTCGTAGTAGAGCGCGTAGACCTCCTCGCGCGTCGCCGGGCTGATGTAGCGCTTCTTCGGCCGCGCGTTCTCCTCGCTGATCCGCTTCTCGATCTCCGCGAGCATCTGGACGAGCTGGCGCCGCCGCTCTTCCTGCTCGCGCTCGTCGGGCGTCCCCTGCTCGCGCAGCGGGTCGCTCGGCGGCAGCAGCGCCAGCTCGCGGCGCACCTGCATCAGCAGCTGCTGTTGCGTCTGTTGCAGCTGCTCGATCTGCTTACGCGTCTCCTCGTTGGCGTCGCCGATCTCGGTCAGCGCCGACGGCGGCAGCGGCGACGTCGCGCGGCCGGCCGCCGCCTCGCCGCCGCCGGCCAGGCTCGCCTGCGCGATCGCCTGCGCCTTCTCGGGCGCCTCGGCCGAGCGCGAATTGACGAGGACGACCTCGAGCGGCGAGTCCTCGAACATCCGGTTGAAGCCCTCGGGATCGACGAAGCGGACCCCGAGCAGCGCGCCATGGACGGCGACCGAGACGCCGAGCGCGAGCTGCAGCGTCGAGAACCGGGTCGGCAGCGCCAGTTTCACGCAGGCGCGGCGGCGATCGGGTCGGGCTCGACCCCCGCTTCCTCCGGCGCGACGTCGATCGCGATCGCGAGCGGGCCGGCGCTTTCGCCCTCGTCGTCGTCGGCCGCGCCGCCCGGGTCGTCGCTGGCCGCAGGCTCGGCCTCCAGGCGCGCCGTCACCGATGCCGCGACGTCGAGGGTCAGCAGGTCGATCGCGCCGATGCGCACGCACACGCCGGTGCCTCGGCCCAGCTGCTCGGCGCCGACGGCGCGAAAGACGAGCGGCAGCGTCTCGGCGCGAACGAGCCCGTCCTTCATCACCGCCGCGTCGAGCTCATGGAGGTCGTTCTGCATCAGGTAGCGCAGCGACCAGTAGCGCTCGACCTGCGACTGGAACGCGTTGTACGCCGCATACGACGCGTCGAAGTCGGCGATCGTCGCGAGCAGCTGCACGTCCTTCGGCTTGAACGGCGCGACGAGCGCGGCGCTGCGGCCGGCGCGCGCGCAGGCGACGATCTGCCACTGGTTGACGAGGTCGACGTAGCGCCTGAGCGGCGAGGTCGACCACGCGTACTGCGCGACGCCGATGCCGGCGTGCGGGCCGGGCTGGGTGCTCATCCGCACCTTCACCCCCGGGGCCATGCTCGCCTGGCTGCGATAGATGCCGGGGACCCCGCAGGCGGCGAGCCAGCCTCCCCAGGTGCTGTTGGCGAGGATCATCGCCTCGGCGACGATGAGATCGAGCGGCGAGCCGCGCTTGCGCGGCACGATCTCGACGCGCTCGTCGCCGACGATCGCGCGGCCCGGGACGAGGTCGAGCGTAAAGCTGTAGTCGGGCCGATTGAAGTTCTCGGGCTTGCCGCGCACCTTCTCGCGGCCAAGCTTCAGATGCTGCGCCAGGCCGTGCAGGAACGTGAGCTCGGCGGCGAAGGGAAGCGACGCCGGCAGGCCCGCCGCGAGCGTCTCCTCGTTGATCTGCGCTTCGAGCACATCGTGACGAAGGTTGGCGGCGATGTGGACGCGCTCGAGGCGCGTTTCGCTCGCCACGGTCGCCAGCGTCGACTCGTCGATCGTCAGGTAGAGCGAGACGACGGCGGCGTCGCGGCCTTCGGCCAGCGTGAACGCGTCGACGACGGCGTCGGGCAGCATCGTCAGCTTGTGGCCGGGGATGTAGACGGTCGAGAGGCGATCGCGCGCGATCTGCGCCACCGCCGAGCCCGGCTCCACCGCGAGCGCCGGCGCCGCGATGTGGATGCCGACCGTGACCTGGCCGGTGCCGAGCCCTTGCACCGAGAGGGCGTCGTCGATCTCGGTCGTCGAGGAGTCGTCGATCGAGAACGCGGCCGCGGGAGAGAGCGCGAGCTTGTCGCGGACGGCCGGCACCGGCGCGTCGCCGAAGCCGACCCCCTTCGGGAACTCCTCGAACAGGAAGCGTCGCCAGTGGAACTCGTACGGCGAGTCAATCGCGCCCGCCGCCTTCAGCAGGTCGAGCGGCGCGCGCCCCGAACGTCGCGACGCCTCGACGACGGCCTTGTACTCGGGCGCGTTCTTGTCGGGCTTGAAGAGGATGCGGTACAGCTGCTCGCGGATCGGCCCGGGGCAGGTGCCGCCGACGAGCTCGACCGCCCAGGCATCGACCTGCAGGGCGGCCTGGCGCTTGCGCTCGATGCCGAGCAGCGCGGCCTTGACGATCTCTTCGGGTGCCTTGCGGAAGCGACCCTTGCCGAGACGCCGGAAGTAGTGCGGCGCGGCGAACAGGCCGAGCAGCGCGGCGGCTTCCTGCGTCACGTCGGCCTTGGCGCCGAAGTAGTCACGCGCCAGCTCGGCGAAGGCGAACTCGCCTTCGGGCGCGAATTCCCAGGCGAGATCGAGGTCGATGTCGCGGGCGATCTGCTCGGCCGCGGCGAGCAGCGCCTCCGGCTCGGGCGCGGCGAAGCGCAGCAGCACATTGGCGGCCTTGACCTTGCTGCGCTTGCCGGACGCGAGCTCGATCTGGAGCGAGGCGTCGGTCTCGCTCATGACGCGGCCGGCGTGGAACCTGCCGCCGTCTTCGAAGAGGGCATTCATGGGGCGCCGATTGTCGCCTGAGGACCCGGGCACGGCGCCTGGCGAGGCCATCGCCGGGTGCGCACTTTCAGTAGGTTCGACCGCTCTTGTAGCGGCCGGACGTGCGCGGCGCCAGGGTCGTGGTGCGCGCGATCGCGGCAAAGCTGCCCGCGGCGTGGGCGTGGCAGATCGCCAGGCCGAGCGCGTCTGCGGCATCGGGGCCGGGCAGGCCGGGCAACGCGAGCAGGCGCATCACCATCTGTTGCACTTGTTCCTTCCTGGCCTGGCCGTGACCGACGATGGCCCGTTTCATCTGCAGCGCGGTGTACTCGGCGACTGCCAGCTCGTGCGAGACCAGCGCCGACAGCGCCGCGCCGCGCGCCTGGCCGAGGAGCAGCGTCGCCTGCGGGTTGACGTTGACGAAGACGATCTCGACCGAGGCGCACGTCGGTGCGTAGCGCACCGCGATCTCGCGCACCCCGTCGAAGATGACCTTGAGGCGCCCCGGCAGATCGGGCAAGGCGACGGCGGCCGTGCGGATCGTCCCGCTCGCGACGTAGCGCAGGCGGCCGTGCTCGCATTCGACGACGCCGAAGCCGGTGGTCCGAAGGCCGGGGTCGATCCCGAGAACGCGCATGGCGCCATTGGAACCGAAGCCGCGGCCGATCGCGGCCGGCGCCCCGGCCTCAGATGCCGAAATAGCCGCGCACCGAGTGGAAGAACACCGGCGCTGCGAAGCAGAGCGGCGCGACGCGGTCGAGCAGGCCGACGGCGCCCGTCACCGACGAGCTGCCGCGGAAGTTGCGCACGCCGGCGTCGCGCTTGAGCGCCTTCAGCACGAACTCGCCGAGCGTGCCCGCCGCGCCGGCGATCGCGCCCATCGCGAGCGCGGCGAGCGGCTTGAACGGCGTCACCCAGTAGAGCAGCACGCCGACGACCGCGGCTGTGCCGACGCCTGCGCCGAACGCGCGCCACGAGAAGGAGCGGCTGATCGCGCGTGCGACCGGCCTGCGGCGAAGGCGCCGGCTCGCGTACTCCTGGCCGAGTTGCGCGGCGACGACGACGACGACCAGGAAGAGGACGAGGAACGCGCCGCGCTGGTGGTAGCCCGGCAGGTCGAGCAGGAGCAGCGCCGGGGCGTGGCTCATGCCGTAGACGGTGACCGTGAGGCCCCACTGGATCTTCGCGGTTCGCTCGAGGAAGCGGAACGGATCGTTGGCGAGCGCGCTGATCACGGGGATCGCGAAGAACACGTACACGGGGATGAAGAGGGTGAACGCGTTGAGGAGGCTGGCGCCGACCAGCACGTACTGCATCGGAAGGATCACGAAGAAAGCGAGCAATAGGGCGCGGTGGTCGGCGCGTCGGGTGTGGGTCAGCGTGACGAACTCGCGCAAGGCGAAGAACGAGACGAAGCCGAACAGGAGCGTCGAGCCGAGCGGGCCCGACGCCCACGACACCCAGAACAGCAGCGCGCCGAGCCAGATCGCGCGCAGCTCGACCGCGAAGCGCTCGCGCAGCGCCGCCTGCTCGGGCGACAGATCGCGCAGCGACCGCCCGAAGGCGACGATCGTGACCAGCGCGAGCAGGCCGAACAGGACGACGAACAGCAGGCCGACCTGCTGGCTGACGCTGAGCGAGCGGAGCGAGCCCATCAGGCCGGCGAGCCGAGCGAGCCCATCAGGCCACCGAGCAGCGAGCCCATCACGCCGACGCGAGAAGGCAAGCCCATCAGACGACGCCGCGCAGCGCCATCACCGCGGCGCGCGCGCGGTCGAGGAAGGCGCGCCGCTCCTCGCCGGGCCGGAGCGAGATCGGCGCGCCGAACACGACGGCGCACAGGATCGGCACCGGCACGACCTCGCCCTTGGGCATCACGCGCTGGACGTTGTCGATCCAGGTCGGGATCAGCTGGACGTCGGGGAACGCTTCGGCGAGCGCGAACAGGCCCGACTTGAAGGGCGCGGGGTCGGCGGCGTGGCCGCGCGTTCCTTCGGGGAAGATCACCAGCGAGTCGCCGTGGCGGAGCGCTTCCATCAGCGGCTCGAGCGGATCCTCGTCGTCGCCGCTGCCGTCCTTGTTGCGCTGGCGGCTGACGTAGACCGCGTTGAAGATCTCGCGCGTGATCCAGTGCTTGAGCGGCGTCGCCGTCCAGTAGTCGCGCGCCGCGATCGGCCGGGTCACCGCGCGCAGGTCGTGCGGCAGGGCGGCCCAGATCAGCACCCAGTCGAAGTGGCTCTGGTGGTTCGCGAAATAGATCCGCTGCTCTGCCTTCGGTGCCGATCCGTGCCAGTGCCCTTGGGCACCGGTGACGAGCCGGGCGATGGACGCCAGCGCGAGACCGGCGGCTTCGGGGAGGGTCACGCGCCCCGGGCGCCGGGCCGGCTCCAGCCCGGGCGCGCTCCCTCGAGGGGCAGTGCAGGCAGCGAGCGTGCGGGCCTCATCCTAGTGGCGGAAATGACGCACGCCGGTGAAGACCATCGCGATGCCGCGCTCGTTCGCCGCGGCGATGACCTCGTCGTCGCGCATCGATCCCCCGGGCTGGATGACGCACGCGGCACCGGCGTCGACGACGACGTCGAGGCCGTCGCGAAACGGGAAGAAGGCATCGCTCGCCACCGCCGAGCCGGCCAGCGAGAGCTGCGCGGCCGCGGCCTTGATCGACGCGATCTTCGCCGAGTCGATGCGGCTCATCTGCCCGGCGCCGACGCCGAGCGTCATGCCGTCGGCGCAGAACACGATCGCGTTGCTCTTCACGAAGCGCGCGACGGTCCAGGCGAACAGCAGGTCCGCCGTCTGCGCCGGCGTGGGCTTGCGCGTCGTCACCACCTTGAGGTCGCCCGCGGCGATGTCCTCGTTGTCGGCAGTCTGCACCAGGAGCCCCGAGCCGACGCGCTTGAGGTCGTGCGTGTTGCGGCCGGCGCCGGAGGCGGGCAAGGCGATCCGGAGGACGCGCACGTTGGCCTTCTTCGCGAAGACGGCGAGCGCCTCGTCGCTGTAGGACGGCGCGATCAGCACCTCGACGAATTGCTTGGCGACGTGCTCGGCGCAGGCGCGGTCGACTTCGCCGTTGAAGGCGATGATGCCGCCGAAGGCCGACGTCGTGTCGGTCTTCAGCGCCTTCGCGTAGGCGGCGCCGCAGCTGTCGGCGACGGCCACGCCGCAGGGGTTGGCGTGCTTGACGATCACGCACGCGGGCGCGCTGAAGCTCTTGACGCATTCCCACGCGGCGTCCGCGTCGGCGATGTTGTTGTACGAGAGCTCCTTGCCCTGCAGCTGGGTCGCGGTCACGAGCGAGCCGGGCGCGGGCACGAGGTCGCGGTAGAAGGCGGCGCGCTGGTGCGGGTTCTCGCCGTAGCGCAGGTCCTGCAGCTTGATGAAGCGGCCGTTCGTCTGCGCCGGGAACTCGTGCCGCTCGGGGACGCCCGCGCTCGGGCCGGCGAGCGACGACAGGTAGTCGCTGATCGCGCCGTCGTATTGGGAGATGCGGTCGAACGCCGCCACGGCGAGCGCGAAGCGCGTCGCTTCGCTCACCGTGCCGCCTTGCCTGAGCTCGGCGACGACGCCGGCGTACTGCGACGCGTCGGTGAGGACGGCGACATCCTTCCAGTTCTTCGCTGCCGAGCGGACCATCGCCGGCCCGCCGATGTCGATGTTCTCGATCGCCTCGGCGAGCGTGCAGCCGGGCCTGGCGACGGTCGCCTCGAACGGATAGAGGTTGACGACCAGGAGGTCGATCGTCGCGATCCCGTGCTTCTCGATCGCCGCCATGTGCTCGGCGCTGTCGCGGCGCGCGAGCAGGCCGCCGTGGATCGTCGGATGCAGCGTCTTGACGCGGCCGTCGAGCATTTCCGGAAAGCCGGTGTGATCGGCGACTTCGGTCACGCTCAGGCCCGCGCCGGCGAGCAGCTTCGCGGTGCCGCCGGTCGAGAGCAGCTTGACGCCGAGGCCGGCGAGCTCGCGTGCGAGCTCGACGACGCCGGTCTTGTCGGAGACGGATAT
>DATIDZ010000300.1:0-5206 GCA_035456045.1 Caldimonas sp. | reverse complement strand
CCCGGCCATCCGGGCGAGTTCGACGTCGTCGTCGCCATGACGCACGACCACGGTCTGATCCCCGTGAAGTACCTCGGCGTCGAGCACGGCGTGAACGTCACGCTCGGCCTGCCGTTCGTTCGCACCAGTCCCGACCACGGCACGGCGTTCGACATCGCGGGCACCGGCCGCGCGGATCCTTCGAGCTTCGCGGCGGCCGCGCGCATGGCGCGCATGCTGAGCGTCACCGCGCGCGAGCCCGGGCGCTGACGTGCGCTAGTGGCGCGTCGGCGTGCCCAGCTGGGCGAGCTGCTTTCTCGCCCGCGCCGTCGCCCGCTCCATGAGGTAGGAGCTCTCGACAGCGCGGAATCGCCCCGTCTCGCACATGCGCGCGAGCATGCGCGAGGTCATCGAGATCGTTTCCTGGTGCCTGCCGCCGCGCGTGAAGACGAAGAAGCTGCGCCCCGAGCTGACGTGGGCCAGCTGGACCTTCTGCCACTCGTTCTTCAGGTGCATCTGGTAGGCGAAGCCGAGCTTGATGTGGTCGATGAGCTGCGGCCCGCGCGACGGCTCGCTCGGCTCGCCGGCCTCGGACGTCGTCGGGCCGAGCTGCTCGACGGCGGCCGGGTCGAGCTTGGCGACGATCGACGGCGAGGGCAGCGCAGGCGCCTGCGTCGCCTCGCCGAGGTCGACGTCGACGCCGTCGACGCCCTTGCCGCCCACCGGCTCCGCCCAATCGACCGCGGTCTCGTTGACGAGGCCCACCTGCTGCGCCTCTTCGGCCGTGAAGCGGCGCTCGATCACCTCCGGCGGCACGTCGGGCAAGGGCTCGGCGCGCGCGAACGTCTCGGCCAGGGGCACCGGCATCGCGAACACCGACTCGAGCTGCTTGACGAGCAGGTTGTGGTCGAGCTCGCTGAGCGCCTGGCCCTTGAGCGATTCCGCGTGCGCGGGCAGCAGCTTGCCGAAGAACTCCTTTTGCGCCTGCTCGGGCCAGCCGATCAGCTTCATGCCCTCGTTGAGGTCGCGCATGAGCGGCGGCAGCTGCATCAGGAACTTCTTGCGAAACGCCGGCGACCCCTTCGGCTGGATGCTCATGACGAGATCGACGCCGACCCGGCGATAGCGCTTGCTGCGGTCGGAGTCAGCGCCGTCGCGGCGCACGGCGAGGACGAGCGCCTGGCTCCAGACCTGGGCCAGGAAATCCTGCATGTACGCGGGCAGCGACATCGGCGCGAGCGCCGCCTGCAGCTGCAGCATGTAGCGCTGCTGGACGCGCAGCTCGGACTCCTTCTGGTCGAGGACGACGGCAGCGCCGGACTTCTCGACGGCGCCCTCGGTCTGCTCGGCGATGAAGCGCTCGAGCTCGGCGACCTTCGCTGCGTAGAGCTCGATCTGGTCGAAGTCGCCTTCGACGATCTCGTCGACGAGCTTTCGCACGCGCGTCAGGAATTTCGCGCCGGGGCCGATGTCGAAGTCGTCGAAGGCGTTGGCGAGCGAGGCAATCCGGTTGATGAAGCGGCGCACCGGATGGCGTCGCGTCGAGAAGAAGGTGGCATCGCTCAGGGCGACGCGCAGCACGGGCAGCTGCAGGCGCGCGATCTCGCGCGCCATCTGGGGCGGCACGCGCGAGTCGGAGAGGATCTGGTCGAACAGGCTGCCGACGACGTCGATCACCATGTGATCGAGCTTGCCGGTCGAGGCCTGGATGAGCTCTTCGCGATGGGCGCGGATGAGATTGACGGCCATGAGGCCGGTCAGGCCCTCGTTGTAGCGGCTGCCGGCCACGCCCCCGCCCAGGGCGCCGCTGCTCGGCTCGCCCGACCCGCCGCCCGCCATCCCGCTGTTGCCGTCGATCATCGCGGCGCCTCGCGACGAGTCGCTGCCCAGTCCGCTGCGCGAGGAGATCGGTCCCCGCTCGCTGCCGGTAGCGCCGAGGCCGCCGCCCGCGCCGCGCGCCGCGGCATAGGCACTCTGGCGCGGTATGAACGGGCCGCGCGGCGTGCTGACCGGTCCGAGCAGGCTCGCGGCGCCGAGGTCGCCGGGCTGGCTCGCGATCGACGTCAGCCGGCGCAGCAAGGTCATGAGCTGCTGGTCGGCGGCGGCGTTGACGCGAGCCCGCTCGAGGTGGGCGCCGCGTGGCGACGGGTGGGGATCGCGGATGCTGTCGACCGGCTCCGGCCGGTTCGGAAAGGCCGTTGCCAGCGCCCGGCGATGCGCGGCGAGCAGGTCCATGTCGCTGCCCGGGCCGGAGTTGGACTCGATCTCGCCGTAGGCGCCACCGCGCGACGAGGCGTGGCCGTCGCGCGGCAGGCTGGCGTAGCCCGAGTTGGCGCCGCCCAGCTGGTTGCCCGGTCCTTCGACGGTGCGCACGGTCAGGTTCACGGGGCGGATGCCGCGGTCCTGGAGCAGGCGCAGGATCTCGCCGTAGCACTCGGGCATGACGTGCGCGACCGCCTGGCCGATGTCGCGCGCCAGGATGCGGCGGCTCTCGCGCTCGCCCGAGATCGCCTCGATGCCCTTGTGCAGCGCCGCGCCGACGATCTCGGCGCGCAGCGGATTGCGGTCGTCGGCGGCGCTGTTGAAGCCGAGCAGCGCGCCCATGTAGGGCGCGAGGTCGCGCAGCTGCCATTCGCACTCGTGCGAGATCATCTGGCCGAGGCGAACGAAGTTCATCTGCTCCTCGACCTCCTTCTCGTCGACGAGGCTGAGCGTCTGCCAGTCGGCCGACTCGAGCTTGCGCTTCTGGTCGACGCGCGGCATGACGTCCTTGGCGACCTTCTCGCGCAGCGAATCGAAGAACGCGTTCTGGAACGAGCCGAGGTTCCTGCGCAGCTCGATCTGCGTCGCGGCGAGCTGGTCGCGCTCGGAAATCTTGGTCGCGGCCTGCGCCGCGACGCCGAGGTTCTCCGCCACGCGCATCGCCGCCGACGATGCCGCCGTCCGGATCAGATTCATGGCCGCGTCGAGCGTGGCCTGGGCGCGCGGTTCGATCGGATTCATGTCTGCGTCGAGCCGTGGGGGCGTCAGGATTCCTCGAAGGCGGGCGAAGGTACTCCTAGTATCGCGCTAAAGATCACGGGTCGCGCCGGCACTGCGTCACGTTCGGGCAGGGCGCGCGCGCCGCGGCGCTCCTCGTTCAGCGCCGCAGCGAGTCGCGGATCTCGCGCAGGAGGAGGACGTCTTCCGGCGTCGCCGCAGCGGGTGCCGGCGTCCGGCGCAGCCGGTTGATCTGCCTGACCATCATGAAAATGATGAAGGCGAGGATGAGGAAGTTGATCAGCACGGTGATGAAGTTGCCGTAGGCGAAGAGCGGCACGCCCGCCTTGGTGAGCGCTTCGTACGTCATCGGCCCCGCATAGTTGGGCGGCGGTGGCGCCAGCATCACGAAGTAGTTCGAGAAGTCGAGGCCCCCGAAGATCCGGCCGACGACCGGCATGATCAGGTCCTTGACCAGCGAATCGACGATCTTGGCGAACGCGGCGCCGATGATGACGCCGACCGCGAGGTCGACGACGTTGCCCTTCGAGGCGAACTCCTTGAACTCGGTGGCGAATCCCATCGTCTCTCCTCGGGCGGTCGCCGGCAGGTCGCCGGCAAGGGCGGCCAGTATTGCGCGGCGCGACGACAAGTCAAGGAGTGGCGTCGGCGAGGCTCGCGCTTGACGCGTCCGCTAGAATTCCAGGTTGACTTCCCGCGTCGCGTTCGAGCGTTCGCGGGGCGACAGGGGTGAACAAAAACATGACCGACCAGAAGATCGACGGTGGCAAGCGCACCTGGATCATTGCATCGAGCTGCGCAGGCGCCATCGGCGCGGGCTTCGTGGCAGTTCCATTCGTCAGCAGCTTCGCTCCTTCCGAGCGTGCCAAGGCCGCCGGCGCCCCGGTCGAGGTCGATATCAGCGCCTTGAAGCCGGGCGAGAAGCTGACCGTCGAGTGGCGCGGTCAGCCGGTCTGGATCGTCAGGCGCACGCCCGAGCAGATCGCGGCGCTGCCCAAGCTCGACCCCTTGCTTGCCGACCCGAAGTCGCAGCGCAATGCCGACGAGCTGACGCCGCCCTACGCGCGCAACGAGAACCGCTCGATCAAGCCGGAGTTCCTGGTCACGGTCGGCATCTGCACCCACCTCGGCTGCTCGCCGAGCGACAAGTTCGTTCCCGGGCCGCAGCCTTCGCTGCCCAACGACTGGGCGGGCGGCTTCCTGTGCCCGTGCCACGGCTCGACCTTCGACATGGCCGGCCGCGTCTACAAGGACAAGCCGGCCCCCGACAACTTGCGCATCCCGCCGCACGTGTACCTGTCGGACAGCCGCATCCTCATCGGCGAGGAAAAGCGTGCCTGAGCTGCGTCCCCCGATTTCCTGGAGCATGAATGGCTGAGATGCAAACCGCGCCCGCCGGCGCCGGCGCCGGACGGCGGCTGTTGACCTGGGTCGACAACCGCTTCCCCCTCACGAAGCTCTACAACGAGCACATGGCGCAGTACTACGCGCCGAAGAACTTCAACGTCTGGTACGTCTTCGGCTCGCTGGCGATGCTCGTGCTGGTGATGCAGATCCTCACCGGCATCTTCCTGACGATGCACTACAAGCCCGACGCCACCAAGGCGTTCGAGTCGGTCGAGTACATCATGCGCGACGTGCCGTGGGGCTGGCTGGTCCGCTACATGCACTCGACCGGCGCGTCGGCGTTCTTCATCGTCGTCTACCTGCACATGTTCCGCGGCCTCATCTACGGGTCGTACCGCAAGCCCCGCGAGCTCGTCTGGCTGTTCGGCTGCGCGATCTTCCTGTGCCTGATGGCCGAGGCGTTCATGGGCTACCTGCTGCCCTGGGGCCAGATGAGCTACTGGGGTGCGCAGGTGATCGTCAACCTGTTCTCGGCGGTGCCGTTCATCGGCCCGGACCTGTCGCTCCTGATCCGCGGCGACTACGTCGTCGGCGACGCGACGCTCAACCGCTTCTTCAGCTTCCACGTCATCGCCGTGCCGCTGGTGCTGCTCGGCCTGGTCGCCGCGCACATCATCGCCCTGCACGAAGTCGGCTCGAACAACCCGGACGGCGTCGAGATCAAGGACGCCAAGGACGCGCGCGGCAACCCGGTCGACGGCATCCCGTTCCATCCGTACTACACGGTGCACGACATCTTCGGCGTTTGTGTGTTCCTGCTGGTCTTCTCGGCGGTGATCTTCTTCGCGCCCGAAGCTGGCGGCTACTTCCTCGAGTACAA
>DATIDZ010000299.1:0-7510 GCA_035456045.1 Caldimonas sp. | reverse complement strand
AGAGAGCCTGCTCCTAGTACGAGAGGACCGGAGTGGACGCACCTCTGGTGTATCGGTTGTCACGCCAGTGGCATCGCCGAGTAGCTATGTGCGGAAGAGATAACCGCTGAAAGCATCTAAGCGGGAAACTCGTCTCAAGATGAGTCTTGCCGGGGCCTCGAGCCCCCTGAAGAGTCGTTCTAGACCAGGACGTTGATAGGCTGGGTGTGGAAGCTGGGTAACCAGTTAAGCTAACCAGTACTAATTGCTCGTGCGGCTTGACCCTATAACTTTGACGACATGGTCGTCAAGGATGAGTCCAGCGCATTCGATCCGTTCTTCGCTGAACGGACGCAACCAAGAATCTGATTTCCCGCGCAAGCGGTCGACTCTGCGAATTGGCCTACCGGCCGAAGTGCCGGGGGCGTCGGTTATGCCTGATGACCATAGCGAGGTGGTCCCACTCCTTCCCATCCCGAACAGGACAGTGAAACGCCTCTGCGCCGATGATATTGCGGGTTCCCGTGTGAAAGTAGGACATCGTCAGGCTATTAATACCTTGAAGGCCTCCGTCCAACAGACGGAGGCCTTTTTTATTGCCTCGACGACTCCATGCTCGCGCGCCTCCAGCAGCTGATCGCCGCCCTCCTGCTCGCGGTCGCGCTCGCCGCGGCCGCGATCGGCGCCCTCCGCGGGCCGGCGTGGCTCGGACCCGCCTTCGTGGCTCTCGTCCTGATCGGCTATGCGGGTGTCCTTGCGATCGAATTCGTGTGGCTGAGAGCGTCGTACGCAGCCGGCGACGACGTGCGTCCGACCGCCGCGCAGCTGGCGCATGCCTGGCTCCTCGAAGTGGTGGCCGCGCCCCAGGTCTTCCTCTGGCGCCAGCCGTTTCGCTGGCGAAGCGAGCCCGATCACCTGCCCGCCGACGCGCGCGGCCGGCGGGGTGTTCTCTTCGTCCATGGCTTCTTCTGCAATCGTGGGCTGTGGAACACGTGGCTGCGCCGCCTGCGACGTCGCGATGTCCCCTTCATCGCCGTCAGCCTCGAGCCGATCTTCGGCTCGATCGACGACTACCGGCCGACGATCGCCGAATCGGTGGCTCGGCTTCACGAGGCGACCGGGCTCGCTCCCCTCATCGTCGCTCACAGCATGGGTGGCCTGGCCGCCCGCGCCTGGCTCGCTTCGCAGCCGGAGGCCAGCATCCACCGCCTGGTGACGATCGCCTCACCCCATGCCGGCACTCGGCTCGGTGCCCACGGACGAGGCGCCAACATCCGCCAGATGCGGCTCGGCAGCGACTGGCTCGCTCGGCTGGCCACGAGCGAAACCGTCGCATCGCGGGTTCGCTTCACCTGCTTCTGGGGCCATTGCGACAACATCGTCTTCCCGACCCGGAGCGCGACCCTGGAAGGCGCCGACAACCGCCATCTGCCCGTGACCCCGCACGTGCAGATGGTGGAGCACCCTGCGATCTTCAACGAGGTACTCCGAATCGTCGCTGCGCCGCCCGATGCGCCTCGATAGCTCGACCGCGCCGCCTCTGCCTTCTAATCGGCGTCGATCTCCGTGACGAGAGCGAGCGCCGCCGCCGGCGACACATTGAGGAAGCTCGCCACCTCGGCCACATCGTCCGGCACTGCCGCGTTGTCCCACCCCTCGGCGGTATGGCGCGCCAGGCGCGAGCCGAGGGCGACGGCGCGGGCTCCCGTCTGGCTCGCATGCGGCTGTCGGGACGTCTCCGCGAGCAGCGACGGCAGACGCCACGCTGCAACCAGCGCCTGCTGGATCTGCTCGAGCTCGACGCAGAGAACCGCCTTCTGCGCGACGCTCGACCGCAGCGTCGAGTCGGCCTCCTGCATCGCCCGGATGCGCAGTGCCAACTCCGGGGCGTGGCACCACAGCAGCATCTCGGCGAACTCGTCGAGCAAGGCGGCGGCGTGGACGGTCGCCGCGTGAGGGTCGGTTCGATGCACTGCCAAGGCCAGCGCAAACCGCGCCCCTCGATGCGCGCGACGGAGCACGCGCTGCAGGCCGGCCAAGGCCTCGGGCGAGGCCGCGAGGTGGTCCTCGACCGACCGGGGCGCGGAAAAGGCGCGGAAGAACGGCGGGATGCCCATCATCACCAGCGCCGCGATCACGGTATCCGGCCCAGTGACGACGCTGCGACCGCGATGATCCGACACGTACGCGAAGACCTTCAGCGTCATGAGCGGATCGCCGCCGATCAACTCGCCGATGCCGTTGGCGTCGGTGCGGTCCTCGTTCGCGCGCAAGGCGTCCAGCGCCTCGACGGTCTCGCGCAGCACGGGGATCTCGGCGCGACGGAAATGGTTCGTCCACGCGGCGACGTCCGCGAGCGGGCGCACCATCCCGCCGCTCACAGCCGCAGCACCCGCCCTTCCGCTGCGGCGACGCGTCCCGCGAGGAGATCGAGGTACGTCGACTGCACCGCCTCGCGGCCGCTTGCGGAGACCACCTGCAGCCACGGCGCCTGTTCGTCGGCGACGCGTTCGACGAACGCGTCCCACGACGCCGCCAGCCGCTCCTGCAGGCCGGTCGCGCCCCACTCGGCGACGCGCTTCTTGATCTGCGCCGGCGCGAAGAACAGCACCGGGCGCGGGCCGGGCAGCCCCTTGCCGCCGCCGAGCGCCTGCCAGTGGGTGCCGCCCACCGAGCAGCTGTAGGCGAGCCGATCTCCCCAGCGCTCGTGAACATCGGCTCGCAACGCAGCGTCACCGCTCATGTCGACGTAGACCGCTCGATCGCCCGCCGCGAGCGACCCCAGGGCGTCGTAGGCGGTGACCTCGTCGTAGCAGCCGAGCGCTCGCGTGAACGCCAGGTTGGCCGCCGATGTCAGGCCGATCACGGTCGGGTGGCCCGGCTCGCCGCGTCGCCGGGCGAGGCAGAAGCCGAGCCCGTACGCCGTCTTGCTCGAGGCGCTCGACACGAGCACGGTCTGCGCGCCGAAGAAGGCGTTGTCGGCCAGGAAGTCGTCGATCAGGAACGACGTGATGAAGAGCGGCTGCAGCAGCGCTCGCAGCGATTCGGTCTCGGGGCGATACAGCGGATCGCTGCTGCAGCGCAGGTACCGGTTGTAGACCTCGGCGAGCTCCCGGCGATGCGGTGCGCCGTCGAAGAAGCCTTCGGCGATCACACGCACCGGCGCGAGAACGACCTCGTCGGCCATCGGCCAGTAGCCGTAGAAGCGCTCGCCGACGTCCACGCCGTCGACCCGCGTTTCGCTGACCGTCGCGAAGCCCCACACCGGGATGCACCCCGACTCGGCATCGCCGGTGGGGAAGAAATCCCAGTAGTGCATCGCCTCGCCGAACGCGCCGTAGGTCACGTTGTTGGCGGTGAGCGCGAACAGGTCGATGCGCAGTCGCGCCTCGCCGGCCGCGAGCGCTGCAGGGGGCGTCTCGCGCCACTGCGTGCGGCGCAGGTCGCGCCGGCCCACGGTAAACATCGTCGTCATAGGATGATCGCCATCTTGCGCTCGATCATGGAATCTTTCATGGTGACATTCCCCGGCAACGTGCAGCTTTCATCGCTCGGCCTCGGCACCTGGCGCATGGGCGAGGACAGCTCCCGGCGCCAGCGCGAGGTCGCCGCCGTCCGCACCGCGCTGGAGACCGGGTGGCGCGTGATCGACACGGCGGAAATGTACGGCGAAGGCGGCGCCGAGGAGGTCGTCGGTGTCGCGCTGAACGACGCGATGCGGACCGGCTCGCTCGCGCGCGACCAGGTGTTCGTCGTCAGCAAGGTCTACCCGCACAACGCGACCGCGCGCGGAACGATCGCGGCGTGCGAGCGCAGCCTCGCCCGGCTCGGCCTCGATCACCTCGACGGCTATCTGCTGCACTGGCGCGGCAGCGTGCCGTTGCAGGAGACCGTCGATGCCTTCGAGGCGCTGCGCTCGCTCGGCAGGATCCGTCACTGGGGCGTCAGCAACTTCGACGTCGACGACATGGTCGAGCTGATCGGCGTGCGCGGCGGCGAGGGGTGCGCGACGAACCAGGTCTACTACTCGCTGACCGAGCGCGGTCCCGCGGTCGAGCTCGTGCCCTGGCTGCAGCAGCACAACATGGTGACGATGGCCTATTCGCCGATCGACCAGGGCGCCCTGACGCGCAACGCCGCGCTGCGAAAGCTCGCCGGCAAGCGCGGTGCGACGCCCGCGCAGCTCGCCCTCGCGTGGCTCGTCGCCCAGCCCGGCGTGATGGCGATCCCGAAGGCCGCGAGTGCGGACCACCTTCGTGACAACCTCGCTGCGCTGTCCGTCTCGCTCACTGCCGCCGACCTCGCCGAGCTCGATGCCGCCTTTCCGCCGCCGAAACGGAAGACTCCGCTCGCGATGCGCTGAAGCTCTCGGCTCGCCTACTGGAACGCGACTTCGGCGAAGCTGCGCAGCTTGCGGCTGTGCAGCTGGTCGACGCCGGCCTCGCGCAACAGCTCGATCGCCCGCACGCCGATGCGCAGGTGCTGGTCGACGCGCTCGCGGTAGAAGTGGTTGGCCATCCCGGGCAGCTTGATCTCGCCGTGTAGCGGCTTGTCGCTGACGCACAGCAGCGTCCCGTACGGCACGCGGAAGCGAAAGCCGTTGCCGGCGATCGTCGCGCTCTCCATGTCGAGTGCGATCGCCCGGCTCTGGCTGAATCGGCGCTCGGGCGTGGTGAGCACGTTGCGCGAGGGCAGCAGCTCCCAGTTGCGGTTGTCGGTGCTCGCGACCGTGCCGGTGCGCATGATCCGCTTCAGCTCGTAGCCCTTCAGCTGCGTCACCTCCTCGACCGCCTTCTCGAGCGCGACCTGCACCTCGGCGAGCGCGGGGATCGGCACCCAGAGCGGCAGGTCCTCGTCGAGAACGTGGTCCTCGCGCACGTAGCCGTGCGCCAGCACGTAGTCGCCGAGCTGCTGCGTATTGCGCAGCCCCGCGCAGTGGCCGAGCATCACCCACGCGTGCGGCCGCAGCACGGCGATGTGGTCGGTGATCGTCTTGGCGTTGGCCGGGCCGACGCCGATGTTGACCATCGTGATGCCGCTGCCGTCGGCGCGGATCAGGTGATAGGCCGGCATCTGCGGCAGGCGCGGCGGCGCGGCGCCGAGCTCGTCGCCCGGCCGCGCGGCCGTTCCCTTGCGCCGCTCGATCACGTTGCCCGGCTCGATGAACGCCTCGTAGTCGCCGCTGCCGGAGGTGCCCGCCATCGCGTCGTGGCCGAGGCGCACGAACTCGTCGATGTAGAACTGGTAGTTGGTGAAGAGGACGAAGTTCTGGAAGTGCTCGGGGTCGGTGCCCGTGTAGTGGCGCAGGCGGTGCAGCGAGTAGTCGACGCGCGGCGCGGTGAAGAGCGCCAGCGGATGCGCCTCGCCAGCGCGTGCGACATACGTTCCGTTGGCGATGCCGTCGTCCATCGCGCCGAGGTCGGGCAAATCGAACAGGTCGCGCAGCAGCAGGCGGCGCTCCTGCGTGAGGCTGCCCTCGATGTGGTCGTGCTCCGCGAACGAGAAGTGGACGGGGATCGGCTGCACGCTCGTGCCGACCTCGAGGGAGACGCCGTGGTTCTCGAGCAGGAGCCGGAACTGCTCGCCGTAGTAGCTGGCGAACAGGTCGGGACGGGTGAGCGTCGTCTCGTACGTCCCCGGTCCGGCGACGAAGCCGTAGCTCAGGCGCGAGTCGGCGCGCGCGACCGTGTCGGTGTGGACGCGAACGAAGGGGTAGCACGCGCGCACCCGGCCCCCCGGCGCCGCGCCGTTGACGAACGACTGCAACGCGACGCGCAAGTGGTCGACGCTCGCCTCGTAGATCTCGCGGACGCGCGCGAGCGCCGCCTCGGCGTCGTCGAAGAGCGCCGGCGCGATGAAGGGGGGAACGAGGCTCACGCGGCGACGCCCGTCTGCCGCCGTGGCACGGCCCGCGAACGCATGACAGGGACCATCCGGCGCTCCTAGGATCGGTGCGTGCAAAATCGCCCGCACTGCCCAATGATGCCGCACCAGGATGACGACCCGATCACTGCCGGCGGCCCCGCCCTTCGCCGCGCGCGCCGTCGCAGCTGCGCCCCGTAAGCGACGGTCCGGACGGTGAAGGTTCTCGTCCTCGGCGCCGGGGTCATCGGCGTGAGCGCCGCCTACGAGCTCGCGGGCGCCGGCCACGAGGTCGTCGTCCTCGAGCGCCAGCCGGGACCCGGGCTGGAGACGAGCTTCGCCAACGCCGGCGAGGTCTCGCCGGGCTATTCGGCACCCTGGGCGGGGCCGGGCGTGCCGCTGAAGGCGATCAAGTGGCTCGCGATGCACCACCGGCCGCTCGTCATCCGCCCGAACCTCGACTGGGCGATGATTCGCTGGTCGCTCGCGATGCTGCGCAACTGCACGGCGGCGCGCTACCGCGTCAACAAGACGCGCATGGTCCGCCTCGCCGAGTACAGCCGCGACAGCTTGCGCGCGCTTCGCGCCGCCACGGGCATTGCCTACGACGAGAGAACGCGCGGCACGCTGCAGCTCTTTCGCACCCAGAAGCAGTTCGACGGCAGCGCGGGCGACATCGCCGTGCTGCGTGAAAGCGGCGTGGCGTTCGAGCTGCTCGACCGCGCCGGCTGCCTCCGCCACGAGCCCGCGCTCGCGCGCGTGCAGGACAAGTTCGTCGGCGGCCTCCTCCTGCCCGGCGACGAGACCGGCGACTGCCACGAGTTCACCCGGCGCCTCGCGGCGCTCGCCGGCCAGCGCGGCGTCGACTTCCGCTTCGGGACGACGATCCGCACGATCGGCCGGGGCGGCGATCGCATCACCGGCGTCACCACCGACAGCGGCGTGATCGATGCCGACGCCTACCTGGTGGCGCTCGGCAGCTACTCGCCGCTGCTGCTCGCGCCGATCGGCGTTCGCATCCCCGTCTATCCGGTCAAAGGCTACTCGATCACCGTGCCGATCAGCGACGCGACCGGCGCGCCGGAATCGACGGTGATGGACGAGACGCACAAGGTCGCCGTGACGCGCCTCGGAGACCGCATCCGCGCCGGCGGCACGGCCGAGCTCGCCGGCTACACCATGCGGCTGCACGACGCGCGCCGCAAGACGCTCGTCCACGTCGTCAACGACCTCTTCCCCGACGGCGGCGACGTCGGCCGGGCCGAGTTCTGGTGCGGCCTGAGGCCGATGACGCCGGACGGCACGCCGGTCATCGGCCCGACGCCGATCGGCAACCTCTTTCTCGCCACCGGCCACGGCACGCTCGGCTGGACGATGGCGGCCGGCACCGCGCGCGTGATGGCCGACGTCATCTCGGGGCGCAGCGCCGGCATCGCGCTCGACGGCCTGACGATCGCGCGCTACCGCGACGCCGTTCGACCGGGCTGAGGCCGAAATGACGCCGGTCAAGGTCGTCTCTCCGCTCGCCGGCAGCGTGGTCGCCGTGGCCGTCGAGGCGGGCGCCAGCGTCGCGCGCGGCGCGCTCATCGCCGTCGTCGAGTCGATGAAGATGGAACACGAGGTGCACGCCTCGTGCGACGGCGTCGTCGACGCGGTGCGCCACGGCGTC
>DATIDZ010000298.1:0-2214 GCA_035456045.1 Caldimonas sp. | reverse complement strand
AGTTGGCCGCTTGTCTGGCAGCGTGCGCAGTAGTTGCACTCGTTCTCGGCGTAGACGATGCGCTGCACCGGAGCTCCGCACACGGGGCACGGCTGCCGGTAGCGACCGTGGACGGCCATCTCCGGCCGGAACGCCGTGACGCCGACGGGAAACGCCCCCGCGGCTTCGGCGCGCAGCCGTTGCGTCCACTCGTCGAGCACGGCGCGCGTCGCCGCATGCAGACGCGCCATCTCGGCGTCGGAGACCTTGGACGTGAGCGCGAGCGGCGACAGCTTCGCGCGATGGAGGATCTCGTCGGAATACGCGTTGCCGATGCCGGTGAAGAGACGCGGGTCGGTGAGCGCGCGCTTGACGGTGTGGTTCTCGGCGACGAGGCGCGCAGCGAACGCGTCGCGGGTCGCCGTCATCACGTCGATGCCGCCGGCGTCGAGCGCGGCCAGCGCGGCGCGACCGGCGACGACGTGAAGCGACGCGCGCCGCTGCTTGCCGGCCTCGGTGAGCGCGAGCGTGCCGCTGTCGAACTCGAAGAAGGCGAGCGCGTTCGGCGCCGTGGTCTTGCCCGGCGCGAGCCAGCGCAGGCGGCCCGCGATCATCAGGTGGACGACGACGAAGAGCTCGCCGTCGAACGCGAAGACGATGCGCTTGCCGAGGCGCTCGACGCCGCTGACGATGTGGCCTTCGACGGCGCCGATCGGCGGCGTCACCGAGCGGAGCAGGAACGGATGGCCGATGCGGACGCGCTCGAGGCGGTGGCCGACGACCTTCGCCGTCAGCCGCTCGAGGTAGACGCTGACGTCGGGCAGCTCGGGCATCGAGGCAGTGTGCCATCGGCTCTGTGCGCTCGCGGGTTGACCCTCCTTGATCAACGGCGTAGCGTCGGCCGGCTCGTTGCGATCTCCGTCGCTGCAGGAGGCGAGATGCTGAGGAGGACGGTGTTCACGCTCGGCCCGCCGCTCGACCGCGGCGCGATCGCTCCTCGCGCCGGCCGGCGAGACGAGCCGCTGACGCGCCGACGCACGGTGCTGGGCGGGGCTGCGTTGCTCGGGCTGCTCGCGACCGCCCCCAAGGCCGTCGGACAGCGGCCGGGCAAGCCGGTCCGGATCGGCTATCTCAGCCTGCGCGCGGGGCCCAATGCATGGGACGAAGCGTTCGTGCAACGGCTGGCCGAACTCGGCTACAAGGTCGGCGCCGACCTGCTCATCGAGTACCGCTGGGCGAACGAGGACCTGGCCTTGCTCGAACGGCAGGTCGACGAGCTGGTGCGACTGCCGGTCGACGTCATCGTCACGGCGCAGGCGCCCGCCGTGCGGATCGCCAAGAAGGCGACGGCGACGATCCCGATCGTCATGGTCGCCGCCGCGGACCCGGTCGGCGCGGGACTGATCCCCGACTTCGCACGGCCGGGCGGGAACGTCACCGGCCTGTCCGTCCTGACGACCGAACTGGCTGCCAAGCGCCTCCAGTTCCTGCGCGAGCTCGTTCCCGGCGCGGCGCGGATCGCCGTGCTGGCATGGAACATCCTGGGCCGCGATGCGTTCTCCAGCGGGCGCGCAGGACCCACCATGCTCGCCGAGACCGAAGCGGCGGCACGGCTGGTGGGTGCCGAAGTCCGCGTCCATTACATCGGCAGTGCCGGCGATCTGCCGCAGGCCTTCGCCGCGATCGAGCAGGCGCGGTCGCAAGCGCTGATCGTGAAGAACAACTCATTGACCTTCGAGCTTCGCGCGGCGATCAGCGAGGCATCGAAGCGATTGCGCCTGCCTGACATGTACGAGGCGCGCGAACTGGTGGTGGCAGGCGGCCTCGTCTCGTATGGCCCGGACATCACGGACCTCTATCGCCAGGCCCCGGACTACGTCGACCGGATCTTCAAGGGCGCCAGGGCCGGGGACCTCCCGGTCCAGCAGCCGACCAAGTTCGACCTCGTGCTCAACCTCAAGACGGCGAAGGCGATCGGCCTCACGATACCCCAGGCGCTGCTGCTGCGGGCGGACGCGGTGATCCAGTAGCGGCTTCGGACGGCGATCGGTCGATCGCGTCCAGCAGCAGCGCCGACGGCGCGTGCCAGCCGACGATCGCGCCCTGCGCCGCGATCATCGCCAGCGCCTGCGCCTTGAACTCGGGGAAGTAGCTTTCGGTGCCGTCCTCGACGAGAAGGCACGTGTAGCCGCGATCGTTCGCCTCGCGCATCGACGTCTGCACGCAGACCTCGGT
>DATIDZ010000297.1:0-17779 GCA_035456045.1 Caldimonas sp. | reverse complement strand
AGGCGAAGAAGAAGCAGATGGATGTGGTCAAGCCCGCCGACCTCGGTGTCGACGTCAAGTCGCACCTCAAGACCCTCAAGGTCAGCGAGCCGCCGAAGCGCGGTGCAGGCGTGAAGGTGCCCGACGTCGGTGCGCTGGTCGCCAAGCTCAAGACTGAAGCGAAGGTGATCTGACATGGCCGAGATCAACGCACTCGTCGTCGCCGAGCACGACAACGCCGGCATCCGCCCGGCGACGCTCAACACCGTCACCGCCGCGCGGCAGCTCGGCGGCGCCGTCCACGTGCTCGTCGCAGGATCGGGATCGTCGGGCGCCGCGCAGGCCGCGGCGGCGATCGACGGCGTCGGCAAGGTGCTTCACGCCGACGCCGAGATGTTCGCGCACGGCCTGGCCGAGAACGTCGCCGCCCAGGTGCTCGCCCTGGCAGGCGGCTACAGCCACTTCCTGTTCGCGGCGACGGCGTCGGGCAAGAACATCTCGCCGCGCGTCGCTGCCAAGCTCGACGTCGGCCAGATCTCCGACATCACCAAGGTGGTCTCGCCCGATACGTTCGAGCGTCCCATCTACGCCGGCAACGCGATCGCGACGGTGCAGAGCCTCGACGCGCTGAAGGTCATCACGGTGCGGACCACGGGTTTCGATCCCGCGCCCGCCACGGGCGGCTCGGCGGCGGTCGAGGCGGTCCAGGCGGTCGTCGCTGCCGGCACCACGCAGTTCCTCGGCGCGGAGATCGCCAAGAACGATCGCCCCGAGCTCACCTCGGCCAAGATCATCGTCTCCGGTGGCCGTGCGCTCGGCTCGAACGAGAAATTCAACGAGGTGCTCCTGCCGCTCGCCGACAAGCTCGGCGCCGCACTCGGCGCGAGCCGCGCCGCCGTCGATGCGGGCTACGCGCCCAACGACTGGCAGGTCGGCCAGACCGGCAAGATCGTCGCGCCGCAGCTCTATGTCGCGATCGGCATCAGCGGCGCGATCCAGCACCTCGCCGGCATGAAGGACTCGAAGGTCATCGTTGCGATCAACAAGGACGAAGAGGCGCCGATCTTCAGCGTCGCCGACTACGGCCTGGTCCAGGACCTCTTCACCGCCGTCCCCGAGCTCGTCGCCAAGCTCTGACGGCGAGATCGCCCGCCCGGCCCGTCTGCCGATGGATCGGTCGACGGGCTTTTTGTCGACGCAGCCGGGCGAACGGCCTGCGTCCCACGCCAGAGGTGAGCCATGAGCTACGTCGCCCCCGTCAAAGACATGCTGTTCTGCATGAAGGAGCTCGCCGATCTCGAGGCGATCGCTCGCCTGCCCGGCTTCGACGAGGCCGGCCTCGACACCGCGCAGGCGGTGCTCGAGGAGTGCGCGCGCTTCAGCGGCGAGGTGCTCGCGCCGCTGAACCGCGAAGGTGACATCCACCCGTCGACCTGGAAGGACGGCGTCGTGACGACGACGCCCGGCTTCAAGGACGCGTTCCGTCAGTTCGGCGAAGGCGGCTGGCAGGGCCTGCAGCATCCGGCCGACTTCGGCGGGCAGGGCCTGCCGAAGACGATCGGCGCGGCGTGCATCGAGATGATCAACAGCGCCAACCTCAGCTTCTCGCTCTGTCCGCTGCTCACCGACGGCGCGATCGAGGCGCTGCTCGTCGCCGGCACGCGCGAGCAGCAGGAGCAGTTCATCCCGAAGATGATCTCGGGCGAGTGGACCGGGACGATGAACCTCACCGAGCCGCAGGCGGGGTCCGACCTCGCCCTCGTCCGCACCCGCGCCGAGCCGCTCGGCGACGGCCGCTACAAGCTGTTCGGCACGAAGATCTTCATCACCTTCGGCGAGCACGACATGGCGGAGAACATCGTCCACCTCGTGCTGGCGCGTGTCGTCGGCGCGCCGCCGGGGGTGAAGGGGATCAGCCTCTTCATCGTCCCAAAGTTCCTGGTCAACGCGGACGGCTCGCTCGGGGCGAGGAACGACGCGTGGTGCGTCAGCATCGAGCACAAGCTCGGCATCAAGGCGAGCCCGACGGCCGTGCTGCAGTTCGGCGACCACGGCGGCGCCGGACTCGATGGGCCGGGGGCGATCGGCACGCTCATCGGCGAGGAGAACCGCGGTCTCGAGTACATGTTCATCATGATGAACGCGGCGCGCTACGCGGTCGGCATGCAGGGAATCGCCGTCGCCGAGCGGGCCTACCAGAAGGCGGCCGCGTTCGCCAAGGAGCGCGTCCAGTCGCGGCCGGTCGACGGCTCGGTCTCGGGCAGCGCGACGATCATCCACCACCCCGACGTGCGCCGCATGCTGATGACGATGCGCGCCTACACCGAGGGCTGCAGGGCGATGGCGATCGTCGCCGCGGCGGCGTTCGACGCCGCCCACCACGACCCCGATGTCGACTCGCGCAAGCAGAACCAGGCGTTCTACGAGTTCCTCGTGCCGCTCGTGAAGGGCTACAGCACCGAGATGAGCATCGAGGTCGCGAGCCTCGGCGTCCAGGTCCACGGCGGCATGGGCTTCATCGAGGAGACCGGCGCGGCGCAGTACCTGCGGGACGCGCGCATCCTCACGATTTACGAAGGCACGACCGCCATCCAGGCCAACGACCTGGTCGGGCGCAAGACCGCGCGCGACGGCGGCCGTGTCGCCAAGGGCATCGCGGCGCAGGTCGCTGCGACCGAGGCCGACCTCGCCGCCAGCAAGAGCGCGGCGGCGCTATCGATGAAGAAGCGCCTCGGCGCGGGGCGCGAGGCCTTCGAGCAGGTCGTCGACTTCGTGGTCGGCCACGGCAAGGCGAACCCGAACGCGGTGTTCGCCGGCTCGGTGCCGTACCTCATGCTCGCCGGCAACCTCGTCGCCGGATGGCAGATGGCGCGCTCGCTGCTGGCGGCCGAGCGCCTCCTGGCCCACGGCGAAGGCGACGCCGGCTTCCTCGCCGCCAAGGTCGCCACCGCGCGCTTCTACGGCGAGCACCTGCTGAGCCGCGCGCCCGGGCAGCGCGATGCGATCGTCGACGGCGCGGAGAGCGTCACGGCGATGGCGCTGGACGCTTTCTGAGCACCTGGCGCCGACCGACCTTCACAAGGACACCGATGCCGCTGCCTCCCGTCTTTCGCAATCTGCCCCTGCCGATCTTCGGCGCGCCGCTCTTCATCGTCAGCAATCCCAAGCTCGTCATCGCCCAATGCAAGGCCGGCATCATCGGCTCGATGCCGGCGCTGAACGCGCGCCCCGCCGAGCAGCTCGACGAATGGCTCGCCGAGATCACCGAGTCGCTCGCCGCGCACGATCGCGCGCATCCGGAGCGCAAGGCGGCGCCTTTCGCGATCAACCAGATCGTGCACAAGAGCAACGACCGCCTCGAGCAAGACCTCGCCGTGTGCGCCCGCTACAAGGTGCCCGTCGTCATCACGTCGCTCGGCGCGCGCACAGACGTGAACGACGCCGTGCACGGCTGGGGCGGCGTCGTCATGCACGACGTCATCAACAACACCTTCGCGAAGAAGGCGGTCGAGAAGGGCGCCGACGGCCTGATCGCCGTCGCGGCCGGCGCGGGCGGACATGCCGGCGTGAAGAGCCCGTTCGCGCTGATCGCCGAGATCCGCGACTGGTTCGACGGCCCGCTGGCGCTCTCCGGCGCCATCGCGACCGGCGGGGCCGTGCTCGCGGCGCAGGCAATGGGCGCCGACTTCGCCTACATCGGCTCGGCCTTCGTCGCGACCGAGGAGGCGCGCGCGGCCGATGCGTACAAGGCGATGATCGTGGCGTCGACCAGCGACGACATCGTCTACTCGAGCCTCTTCACGGGCGTGCTCGGCAATTACCTGAAGGGCTCGATCAGGAACGCCGGCCTCGATCCCGACGCGCTGCCCGAAAGCGATCCGAGCAAGATGAGCTTCGCCGGCGACGCCAAGAAGGCGTGGAAGGACATCTGGGGCTGCGGTCAGGGCATCGGCGCGATCAAGGTCGTCGTCCCCGCCGCCGAGCTGGTCGCGCGCCTGGCGCGCGAATACGACGCCGCGCGTGCGACGTTCGTGACCCCCGCGGCTACCCTTCGCGCATGAGAGCCATCGGCGAGTGCTAAAGTTCTTCGTGACGTGAAGGTCCTTCCCGCCCGCTGCCGACAGGCGCGCCGGGTCGCTAGTCCGTGATGCGGCGAAGCCGCGGCGCGGAAGGTTGTTGAACCCACTGCAGTGCCGGAAACCGGCGCGAAAGGTGAGCGAAGATGATGAACGAAAGCAGGGCGAACTCGTACCTGTTCGGCGGCAACGCGCCGTACGTCGAGGAGCTGTACGAGGCCTACCTCGACAACCCCGGCTCCGTCCCCGACAAGTGGCGCTCGTACTTCGACGCGCTGCAGAACGTTCCGGCCACCGACGGCACGGCCGCGCGCGACATGGCGCATGCGCCGGTGGTCGAGTCGTTCGCCCAGCGCGCCAAGGCCAATGCCTTCGGCAACCGCGCTTCCAGCGAAGACCTCGCGATCGCGAGGAAGCAGGTCTACGTCCAGTCGCTGATCGCCGCCTACCGCTCGCTCGGCGCGCGCTGGGCCGACCTCGATCCGCTCAAGCGCCAGGAGCGCCCGAAGATCCCCGAGCTCGAGCCGGCGTTCTACGACCTCAGCGAAGCCGACATGGACATGGTGTTCAGCGCGACGAACACCTACTTCACGACCGACGAGCAGATGACGCTGCGCCAGATCGTCCAGGCGCTGCGCGAGACCTACTGCGGAACCATCGGCGCCGAGTACATGCACTGCACCGAGCCGACCGAGAAGCGCTGGTGGCAGCAGCGGCTCGAGTCGATCCGCTCGAAGCCGACGTTCCCCGCCGACGAGAAGATCCACATCCTCGAGCGGCTGACCGCCGCGGAGGGGCTCGAGCGCTATCTGCACACCAAGTACGTCGGCCAGAAGCGGTTCTCGCTCGAGGGCAGCGAGAGCTTCATCGCGTCGATGGACGAGTTCGTCCAGCGCGCCGGCGGGCGCGGGGTGCAGGAGATCGTCATCGGCATGGCGCATCGCGGCCGCCTCAACGTCCTCGTCAACACGCTCGGCAAGATGCCGAAGGACCTGTTCGCCGAGTTCGACCACACCGCGCCCGAGAACCTGCCCTCGGGCGACGTCAAGTACCACCAGGGCTTCTCGAGCGACATCACGACGCCGGGCGGCCCGGTCCACCTGAGCCTGTCGTTCAACCCCTCGCACCTCGAGATCGTCAATCCGGTGGTCGAAGGCTCGGTCAAGGCCCGGCTCGACCGGCGCGGCGACGGCGAGGGCGACACCGTCCTGCCGGTGCTCGTCCACGGCGATGCCGCCTTTGCCGGCCAGGGCGTCGTCATGGAGACGCTGGCGCTGGCACAGACGCGCGGCTACTACACCGGCGGCACCGTCCACATCGTCATCAACAACCAGATCGGCTTCACGACATCGGATCCGCGCGACTCGCGCTCGACGCTGTACTGCACCGACGTCGTCAAGATGATCGAGGCGCCGGTGCTGCACGTGAACGGCGACGACCCCGAGGCCGTCGTCCTCTGCAGCCAGCTCGCGCTCGACTACCGCCAGGAGTTCAACAAGGACGTCGTCGTCGACATCGTCTGCTTCCGCAAGCTCGGCCACAACGAGCAGGACACGCCGGCGATGACGCAGCCGCTGATGTACAAGAAGATCGCGGCCCACCCCGGAACGCGCAAGCTCTACGGCGACAAGCTCGTCGCGCAGGGCGTGCTGCCGGCCGACGGTCCGGACCAGCTGGTCAAGTCGACGCGGGCAGCGCTCGACGCGGGCAAGAGCAGCTACGACCCGGTCCTCACCAACTACAAGAGCAAGTACGCCGTCGACTGGACGCCGTTCCTCGGCAAGAAGTGGACCGATGCTGCCGACACGGCGCTGCCGCTCGCGGAGCTGAAGCGACTCGCCGAGCGGATCACGACTGTCCCCGCCAACTTCAAGGTCCATCCGCTGGTCGAGAAGGTGGTCGCCGACCGCGCCGCCATGGGCCGCGGCGAGATGCCGGTCGACTGGGGCATGGGCGAGCACCTCGCCTTCGCGTCGCTGGTGGCGAGCGGCTACGCGGTGCGGCTGTCGGGCGAGGACTCGGCGCGCGGCACCTTCACGCACCGCCACGCCGTCCTGCACGACCAGAACCGCGAGCGCTGGGACGAGGGCACCTACACGCCGCTCCAGCACGTCGCCGACGGGCAGGCCGCATTCGTCGTCATCGACTCGCTGCTGTCGGAGGAGGCGGTGCTCGGCTTCGAGTACGGCTACGCCAGCGCGGAGCCGAACACGCTGGTCATCTGGGAAGCCCAGTTCGGCGACTTCGTCAACGGCGCGCAGGTCGTCATCGACCAGTTCATCGCCTCCGGCGAAGTGAAATGGGGCCGCGCCAACGGCCTGACGCTGATGCTGCCGCACGGCTACGAGGGCCAGGGCCCGGAGCACTCGTCGGCGCGACTCGAGCGCTTCATGCAGCTCGCGGCCGACAACAACATGCAGGTCGTCCAGCCGACGTCGGCGAGCCAGATCTTCCACGTGCTGCGCCGCCAGATGGTGCGCATGTTCCGGAAGCCGCTGATCATCATGACGCCGAAGTCGCTGCTGCGCGCCAAGGACGCGAGCTCGCCGCTCACCGAGTTCACGCGGGGCGAGTTCAGGACGGTGCTGGGCGAGCAGGGCGCCGAGGTGAACGCGGAGCGAGTGAAGCGGCTGATCGCCTGCTCGGGCAAGGTCTACTACGACCTGGTCCGCACGCGCGCCGACCGCAAGAACGCCGACGTCGCGATCGTCCGCGTCGAGCAGCTCTATCCGTTCCCGCACAAGGCGTTCGCCGCCGAGCTGAAGAAGTATCCGAACCTGAGCGAGGTCGTCTGGTGCCAGGACGAGCCTCAGAACCAGGGCGCCTGGTTCTTCGTCCAGCACTACATCCACGAGAACATGAACGAGGGCCAGCGGCTCGGTTATGCCGGCCGGCCGCCGTCCGCGTCGCCGGCGGTGGGCTACGCGCACTTGCATCAGGAACAGCAGAAGGCGCTCCTCGAGCAGGCCTTCGCGAAGCTGAAGGGCTTCGTGCTCACCAAGTGACCCGCTGAGCCCCGAGAACAACAAAGGCAACGAGATGGCACTGATCGAAGTGAAAGTCCCGCAGCTGTCGGAGTCGGTCGCCGAGGCGACCCTCCTGCAGTGGCGCAAGAAGCCCGGGCAGGCGGTCGAGCTCGACGAGATCCTGGTCGAGATCGAGACCGACAAGGTCGTCCTCGAAGTGCCGGCGCCGGCTGCCGGCGTGCTCGCGCAGGTCCTCAAGAACGACGGCGACAGCTGCATCGCCGAAGAGGTCATCGCCAAGATCGACACCGAAGGCAAGGAAGAGCCCTCCGGCGAGATGCAGATCAAGAGCATCCCGCCCGCGGAGCCCGCGCCCGGCCAGAAGCCGGGCGTTCCGGCCGAGGTGGCGGCGCTCGCGGAAACGAAGAGCAGCATCGCGATGCCCGCCGCGGCCAAGCTGATGGCCGAGCACGACGTCGCCATCGGTTCGGTGCAGGGGACGGGCAAGGGCGGTCGCGTCACGAAGGGCGACGTCCTGGAAGCGCTCAAGGCGCCGGCGCCGGCATCGGCCCCCGCAGCGAGCGCAGGTGCGGCCGTCGCGGCACCGGCCTCGCGCCCCGCGCCGGCCGCCGCCCCGTCGTTGCCGCCGGTCCCGGCGCCGACGTCGGCGCAGTACAGCGACCGGCCCGAGCAGCGGGTGCCGATGAGCCGCCTGCGCGCGCGCATCGCCGAGCGGCTGATCCAGTCGCAATCGACCAACGCCATCCTCACCACGTTCAACGAAGTGAACATGGCGCCGGTGATCGAGATGAGGAAGCGCTTCCAGGACAAGTTCGAGAAGGAGCACGGCGTCAAGATCGGCTTCATGAGCTTCTTCGTGAAGGCCGCGGTCGCGGCGCTGAAGCGCTATCCGATCATCAACGCCTCGGTCGACGGCAACGACATCGTCTACCACGGCTACTTCGACATCGGCATCGCCGTCGGCTCGCCGCGCGGCCTGGTGGTGCCGATCCTGCGCAACGCCGACCAGATGAGCTTCGCCGACATCGAGAAGAAGATCGCCGAGTTCGGCAAGAAGGCCGCCGACGGCAAGCTCTCGCTCGACGACCTGACCGGCGGCACGTTCTCGATCTCGAACGGCGGCGTCTTCGGCTCGATGCTCTCGACGCCGATCATCAACCCGCCGCAGTCGGCGATCCTCGGCGTTCATGCGACCAAGGACCGGGCGGTCGTCGAGAACGGCCAGGTCGTGGTGCGGCCGATGAACTACCTGGCGATGTCGTACGACCATCGCATCATCGACGGCCGCGAGGCGGTGCTCGGCCTGGTCGCGATGAAGGAAGCGCTCGAGGACCCGGCCCGCCTCCTGTTCGACATCTGACATGGCCACGACGAACAGCTTCGACGTCGTCGTCATCGGCGCCGGCCCCGGCGGCTACATCGCCGCGATCCGCGCCGCGCAGCTCGGCCTGTCGGTCGCGTGCGTCGACGAATGGAAGAACGAGAAGGGCGGCCCCGCGCCGGGCGGCACGTGCACCAACGTCGGCTGCATCCCGTCGAAGGCGCTGCTGCAGTCGTCGGAGAACTTCGAGCACGCGGGCCACCAGTTCGCCGAGCACGGCATCGTCGTCGACAAGCTGTCGATCGACGTCGCCAGGATGCTCGCCCGCAAGAAGACGGTCGTCAAGCAGAACAACGACGGCATCCTCTACCTGTTCAAGAAGAACAAGGTCAGCTTCTTCCACGGGCGGGGATCGTTCTCCGGCCGGGGCGAGGGCGGTCTCTGGCAGATCGCCGTCGCCGGCGCGAAGGCCGAGACGCTGAGCGGCCGCCATGTCATCGTCGCGACCGGCTCGAACGCGCGGCCCCTGCCGGGCGCACCGTTCGACGAGAAGATCATCCTGTCCAACGACGGCGCGCTGGCGATCGACGCCGTGCCGAAGACCCTCGGCATCGTCGGCTCCGGCGTCATCGGTCTCGAGATGGGCTCGGTGTGGCGCCGGCTCGGCGCCGACGTCACGGTCCTCGAGGCCCTGCCGACCTTCCTCGGCGCCGTCGACGCGCAGGTCGCGACGGAGGCGCAGAAGACGTTCGCGAAGCAGGGATTGAAGATCGTCCTCGGCGCGAAGATCTCCGCCGTGGAGAACGCGGCCGCCGGCGTCACCGTGCGCTATGCCGACGCGGCAGGCCAGGCGCAGACGCTCGCCTGCGACAAGCTCATCGTCTCGATCGGCCGGGTGCCGAACACCGACGGACTGAACGGCGCGGCGGTCGGCCTCGCGCTCGACGAGCGCGGCTTCGTCGCCGTCGACGACGACTGCCGCACCAACCTCGAGAACGTCTGGGCCATCGGCGACGTCGTTCGCGGTCCGATGTTGGCGCACAAGGGCGAGGAAGAGGGCGCCGCCGTCGCCGAGCGCATCGTCGGGCAGAAGCCGCACGTCGACTTCAACACGATCCCGTGGGTGATCTACACGAGCCCCGAGATCGCCTGGGTCGGCCAGACCGAGCAGCAGCTGAAGGCGGCCGGGCGCGAGGTCCGCTCCGGCACTTTCCCGTTCATGGCCAACGGCCGCGCCCGCGCCCTCGGCGACACGACCGGATTCGTCAAGGTGATCGCCGACGCCAAGACCGACGAGATCCTGGGCGTCCACATGATCGGGCCGATGGTCTCCGAGCTGATCGCCGAGGCGGTCGTCGCCATGGAGTTCAAGGCGTCGGCCGAGGACATCGGTCGCATCTGCCACGCTCACCCGAGCCTGTCGGAGGCGACCAAGGAAGCCGCGCTCGCGGTCGACAAGCGCGCGCTGAACTTCTGATCGACATGAAGCCCCCCCGCCCACTGCGTTCGCTGCCCCACGCGGGAGCCGCAACGCCCCGGGGGCGACCCGGCGGGCGTCGCGCCTAGCCCGTCGGTGGGAGTCCGCCAGCTCTACGAGCAGACGCTCGCCGAACGCGGCTTCCATTCCGATTCGGCGCAGCAGCGCGCGATCGACTCGCTCCAGCGCTGCGAATCGGAGTGGGCCGACTACAAGGCGCGGCGCGCCAACGCGATCGCCAAGCTGCTTGCCCGGCCGCCGATTCCTCGCGGCGTCTACCTGTGGGGCGGCGTGGGCCGCGGCAAGAGCTTCCTGATGGATTGCTTCTTCACGGCGCTGCCGCTGACGAGGAAGACGCGCCTGCATTTCCACGAGTTCATGCGGGAGGTCCACCGCGAGCTCGCCGAGATGGCCGGCACGAGCGATCCGCTTCTGCACCTCGGCAAGAGCATCTCGCGCCGCTTTCGCCTGATCTGCCTCGACGAGTTCCACGTCGCCGACATCACCGACGCGATGATCCTGCACCGGCTGCTCGAGTCGCTGTTCGAGAACCGGGTGAGCATCGTCACGACCTCGAACTTCCCCCCCGACGGCCTCTACCCGAACGGCTTGCACCGCGAGCGCATGCTGCCGGCGATCGAGCTGCTCAAGGACAAGCTCGAGGTCGTCAACGTCGACGGACCGACCGATTACCGTCAGTCGGCGCTGCAGGCGGTCGAGCTCTACCACTCGCCGCTGGGCCCGGCCGCCGATGCGGCGATGACGGAGGCGTTCGAGCGCCTCGCCGAGGCCAAGGACGAAAGCCCGTTGCTGAAGATCGAGCACCGCGAGATCCGCGCCCGGCGCCGCGCCGGCGGCGTCGTCTGGTTCGACTTCCGCCAGCTGTGCGGCGGCCCGCGGTCGCAGAACGACTACCTCGAGCTCGCGACCCAGTTCCACACGCTGCTGCTTTCCGGCGTGCCGCAGATGTCGCCGCGCCTCGCCTCGGAGGCGCGCCGCTTCACCTGGCTGGTCGACATCCTCTACGACCGCCGCGTCAAGCTCATCATGTCGGCCGAGGTCGAGCCCGAGGCGTTGTACACCGAGGGCCCGCTGGTGCACGAGTTCCCGCGCACCGTCTCCCGCCTGCGCGAGATGCGCTCGGCGGACTTCCTGGCCGAGGCCCGACGAAACGTCGACACGTCGCTGACATGAGCGCCCCGCGATCCGATGTCCATTCGAAGCTGCGCGCCGCGGCGCTGATGCTGGCTGCGCTGCTCGCCGTCGGGTCGGCAGGGGCGGCCAGCGACGACGGCGAGCGCCGCCGCATCGCCGAAGAGCGTGCAGCGATCGAGGTGCGTTACGCCGACCGCGTGCGCGAGTGCCGCGATCGCTTCATCGTCACCTCCTGCGTCGACGAGGCCAAGGCAGAGCGACGGCGTGGGCTAGACGCGCTGCGGGCGCGCGAGCTGCTGCTCGACGAGCAGAGACGTCGGACGCGTGCCGCCGAGCGCAGCGCCGAGCTCGCCGCGAAGGCCGCCGACGACGCGCGGCGCGAGCAGTCGCGCGCGGCGGGTGCAGCGTCGGCAGCGGCGCCTCGCGAGCCTCGACCGCTCGAGCCGCGCCATGACAGGCCGGCGGCGGCGTCGGCCGCCGGTCACGATCGCCGTGGCGCAGGCGTCCAGGGACCTGCCAGGAAGCCGGGCGCGAGCGAGAGCGCGGCCCAGCGGCGGGAAGAGGAGGAGCGCCACCGCGAGAGCTTCGAGATGCGGCAGAAGCAGGCCGAGGAGCATCGCCGCGAGGTCCTCGACAAGGCGGCGCAGCGGCAGAAGCAGCGACCGCCGGCGGCGCCCTTGCCGGTGCCGGCCTCGGTGCCGGCGCGCTGAGCGCGGCCCCTCAGGCCAGCTGCTCGACCCGAACCAGCGCCAGCGACAGGTTGTCGCCCGATCCGCGCGCGCGCTGGCGTGCCTTGCCGACCAGCATCTCGGTCGCCTCGCGCGGCGGCAGGGCGTGGACGATGGCGCCGAGCTCGCGCGGTGTGAAGTAGTGCCACAAGCCGTCGCTGCACGACAGCACGCTGTCGCCGATCTCGAGCCGGTCGATGTGCTTCTGCGACAGCGGCGGATCCTGGAACGTGCCGAGGCAGCCCGTGAGCAGGTTCGACTGCGGATGGCTGTTCGCCTCTTCCTCGGTGATCTGGCGCTCGTCGACGAGGCGCTGCACGTAGGAATGATCGATCGAGCGGCTCACCATCTCGGCGGCGCGGAAGTGGTAGATGCGCGAGTCGCCGGCATGGACGAAGTCGCATTCGCGCGTCGGGCTGATAAGGAAGGCGGCGATCGTGCTGTGCGGCTCCTCTTCCGAGGTGATCGCGGTCAGCTTGATCATGAGGTGCGCTTCGAGCACCAGCTGCTTGAGCGCCTCGGTCGGGTCGTCGCGCGTCGGCGCATAGCGCTCGAACAGCTGCTGGGCGGTGAGGATGACCTGGTCGGCGGCCTTGCGCCCGCCGCTCTTGCCGCCCATGCCGTCGGCGAGCACGCCCATGACGCAGCCCGGCACCCGAGCATGCGGAAGGATCTGGACCTGGTCCTGCTGGTAGGCACGATCGCCCCGGTGGATACCGGTCGTCGCCGACAGCCGGTAGCCGAGGCTCGAGGTGCTCATGGTCGAAAACTATAATCTGTTTGATACCCCCTCAAAGGCCGAAAACCGCGAACTAGTCGCGCGTCCGAAGCCGTCCATGGACGACAACCTGCACTCCCTGCCGCGGCAGTTGATCGAACTGCGAATGGAGCATGCAGACCTCGACAACCTCATCGATCGCGCGCTCTTCGATATCGCCAGCGACGACCTCACGCTGCGTCGGCTGAAGAAGCGCAGGCTTCGTCTGCGCGACCAGATCACGCGCATCGAGTCCGAGCTCGAGCCGCTGCGGCCGGCATGAGCCGGCGCGCGGTGGCGTCCGCGACCGATCCGGCGCGCGCGGCGAGGGCTTCTTGATCCTGCCTCGCGAGGTCGCGCCGCAGCCGGCGTCGAGCGAGCTGCACGATGCCGTCGTGCGCGCGCTCGGCGCGAACGGCGCGCTCGCCGCGATCGATCCCAATCACGCCGAGCGCGCGGTCCAGCGCGACATGGCGGTGGCGGTCGCCGCTGCGATCGAGGACCGCAGCGCGCTCGTCGTCGAGGCCGGCACCGGCGTCGGCAAGACCTTCGCGTACCTCGTGCCTGCGCTGCTCAGCGGCGCACGAACGCTGCTCAGCACGGCCACCAAGACGCTCCAGGATCAGCTCTTCGTGCGTGACCTGCCGCGCCTTCGCACTGCGCTCGAGCTGCCGGTGACGGTCGCGCTCCTCAAGGGCCGCTCGAGCTACCTGTGCCTGCACCGGCTCGGCCGTGCGCGCCAGGAAGCGCACCTGCCCGATCGCTTCGCGGTGCGCGCGCTGGCGAAGGTCGAGGCGTGGGCGCAGACGACGACGAGCGGCGACCTGGCCGAGCTCGACGGGCTCGACGAGCGCAGCAGCATCGTTCCGCTCGTGACCTCGTCGCGCGAGAACTGCCTCGGCAGCGAATGCCCGGACTACCGGCAGTGCCACGTGATGAAGGCGCGGCGCGAGGCGATGCTCGCCGACCTCGTCGTCGTCAACCACCACCTCTTCTTCGCCGACATGGCGTTGCGCGACAGCGGCGTCGCCGAATTGCTGCCCAGCGTCGAGGTCGCGATCTTCGACGAGGCGCACCAGCTCGCCGAAGCCGGCGTCCAGTTCCTCGGCACGACGCTCGGCTCGGCGCAGCTGATCGACTTCGCGCGCGACATGCTCGCGGTCGGCCTGCAGTCGGCGCGCGGCCTCGCGCCCTGGCAGGAGCTCGCCGCCGGATGCGACCACGCAGCGCGCGAGCTGCGGCTTGCCGCCCAGGGCGAGATGAGCGAGGTCCGGGGCAGCATCAAGCTGCGCTGGACCGAGCGCAGCGGCGCGCCGGGCTTCCTCGCCACGCTGGCGCGGGTCGGCGAAGCGTGCGCGGCGGCAGCGGCCGCGCTCGACACGGTGAGCGAGCTCGCGCCCGATTTCGTCCGGCTTCATGAGCGTGCGGCGCGACTTGCCGACCTCGCCGGCCAGTTCGCCGAGCGTCCGCAGGCGGGCCACATCCGCTGGATCGACCTGCTCGCGCACCAGGCGCGGCTGGTCGAGTCGCCGCTCGACATCCGCGTGGCGCTGCGCGAGCAGATGGCCAAGAGCGCGAAGGCCTGGGTCTTCACGTCGGCCACGCTCGGCGACGACGATCGCCTCAGCTGGTTCACCGAGCCGGCGGGCCTCGACGACGCGCGCGTGCTGCGCCTCGGCAGCCCGTTCGACTACCGCGCTCACGCGCGGGTGTTCGTGCCGCGCGTGTTCCCCAAGCCGAGCGACGCCGGTCACGCCGATGCGGTCGCTCGCCTGGCCGCGCGCTGCGCGGGCGCGCTCGGCGGCCGCACCTTCGTGCTGACGACGACGCTGCGCTCCCTGCAGACGGTCGGCGCGCAGCTTCGCGTCGCCTTCGATGCGGCCGGCGAGCAGATCGAGGTGCTCGTCCAGGGCCAGGGGTCCAAGCGCCAGCTGATGCAGCGCTTCCTCGACTCGCCGCACGCCGTGCTGGTCGGTTCGCAGAGCTTCTGGGAGGGCGTCGACGTTCCCGGCGACGCACTCCAGTGCGTGATCATCGACAAGCTGCCGTTCCCGCCGCCCAACGATCCGCTCGTCGAGGCGCGCGTGAAGCGGCTCGACGCCGACGGGCGCAACGCCTTCGCCGAGTACTTCGTCGCCGAGGCGGCGGTGGCCTTGAAGCAGGGCGCCGGGCGGCTGATCCGAAGCGAGACCGATCGCGGCCTGCTCGTCGTCTGCGACCCGCGCATGGCCGCGATGGGCTATGGGCGTCGCTTGTTTGCGGCGCTGCCGCCGATGACCCGACTCGACGACGAGTCCGAAGCGATCGCGTGGCTGCGCGAGCTGTCGGCCGTGCCGGCGAGCTAGCTGGCGGCGGGCTCGATCGCGGCCCCCGGCCGCGAGGTCACCAGGGGCGCCACCACGGCGAATTGCGGCGCCTCGAGAGGTCGGCGTCGATCGTCGCGTTCGGGAAGTTCGCCTTCAGGACGCGCTCGGTGTCATCGCGCAGATCGGTCAGGCCGAGGCGGTCGTAGCTCTGGGCGAGGATGACCAGCGCCTCCTCCGTCGACGGCGAGCGCTGGAACTCCTGCACGGCCTGCTGGGCGCGGTTCGCTGCGGCGACGTAGGCGCCTCGGCGCAGGTAATAGCGGGCGACGTGGACCTCGTAGGCGGCGAGCGAATTGACGATGTAGTTCATGCGAAGCCGCGCATCTTCCGCATACGGCGACTGCGGGAACTGATCGGTCAGCTGCTTGAACGACTGGTAGGAGTCGCGCGAGGCCTGCTGGTCGCGCTCGGACAGGTCCTGGCTCGTGTAGCTGCCGAACAGGCCGAGGTTGTCGTTGAAGTTCACGAGGCCCTGCAGGTACATCGCGTAGTCGAGCGCCGGGCTGGTCGGGTGCAGCTTGATGAAGCGCTCGAGCGTCGACAGGGCCTGCGCCTTCTCGCCGCTCTTCCAGAGGTAGTACGCGCGCTCGATCTGCGCCTGCTGGGCGAGCACGGAGCCGGCCGCCCTGCCTTCCAGTCGCTCGAGCAGCTTGACCGCCTTGTCGTAGTTGCCGTTGGCCGCTTCTTCCTTCGCTTCGGTGTACAGGCGCTCCGGTGTCCAGCGCGACGTGTCGTCGCGCGGCGACGACTCGCACGCCGACAGGAGAAGGGTCGTGGCCGAGATCACCGACACTGCGAGCCATGAACGCCAGGACGAAGATTTCTTGCTCATGCGGAAGGGAAGAGTGGGCCGCCGTCGACGGCAGGCGTGGCGCGTTGGGCCGGATCTGAATCTTATATGGTCGACGACGCCCGTCCCGCCGACGATGTCATCGCTGCTGCCGACGCCGACGAGAGCGACGATGCCATCGCCGAGCGCCGCGAGTCGGCGGTCGGCGCTGCGATGCACGGCGAGCGACTCGACAAGGCGGTCGTCGCGTTCGTTCCCGAGTTCTCGCGCAACCACCTGCAGCATCTGATCAAGGACGGCTGGGTGAAGGTCGACGGCGCGGTGGTCGCGAGCCCGGCGCAGCGCGTCCGCGCCGGCCAGCGTGTCGAGGTGACGCTGCAACCGACCGAAGAAAGCCGCGCCTACCGCGCCGAGGCGCTGCCGATCGCCGTCGTTCACGAGGACGACGACGTGCTCGTGATCGACAAGGCGGCCGGCATGGTCGTCCATCCGGCGGCGGGCAACTGGTCGGGGACGCTTCTCAACGCTCTGCTCGCGCGCGATCCGGCGAGCGCCGCGCTGCCGCGCGCCGGCATCGTGCATCGTCTCGACAAGGACACGTCGGGGCTCATGGTCGTCGGCCGCACGCTCGCGGCAGTGACCGCGCTCACGCGGGCGATCGCGGCGCGCGAGGTGCAGCGCCGCTATCTCGCGATCGCGCATGGCGTGCCGCCCCAGGCGCGCTGGACCGTCGAGGCGCCGATCGGGCGCGACCCTCGAATGCGGACACGCATGGCCATCGTCTCGTCGGGCAAGCCGGCGCGAACCGACGTCGAGCGCATCGCCGCCGGCAACGGCTTCGCGGCGCTCCGCTGCACGCTGCACAGCGGGCGGACGCATCAGATCCGTGTCCACCTGTCGGCGCAGGGCCTGCCGCTCGTCGGCGACCGCCTGTACGGCGGCGCGCCAGCGCTCGGCATGGTGCGCCAGGCGCTCCATGCCGCGCTGCTGGCATTTCGCCATCCCCGCTCCGGCGAGCGACTGGCCTTCGAATCGGCGCCGCCCGGAGACTTCGCTCACGCCTGGGACGAGGTCGTGGCGGGCGCCGCGTCCTGAACATTGCCCCGCCGGCGGCGCCAGCCGGTACAATGGAACATTCCCTTTCGATGCGGAGGGTTCGTGCGGCGGCGAGACGCCCGGCCGAGCCCCTCGACGAGACCATCGAGACGTGACCGCACCCGAGGGTGCAATCAACCTCCGCGGGCCCTCCCGCCGAACCCGCCGCGTCCCCCGACGCGCCCGACCGCCGCGCCGCGACGCGGCCGAGGATTTCACGACGACATGAAGACCCTGGATGCCAAGCGCGTCCTCGAGGCCGCGCTCATCTGCTCGAGCCAGCCGATGGCGCTGCGCGAGATGAGTGCGCTGTTCGCGGGCGAGGTCGGCCACGACACGCTGCGCGAGCTGCTCGAGGAGCTCGCCGACGAATGCAACGGCCGTGCGATCGAGCTGGTCGCGGTGGCGAGCGGCTGGCGCTACCAGAGCCGCGCCGAGCTGGCGCCGTACCTGGCTCGTCTCGACCCCGAGCGGCCGCCGAAGTATTCGCGCGCCGTCCTCGAGACGCTGGCGATCATCGCGTACCGCCAGCCGGTGACGCGCGGAGACATCGAAGACATTCGCGGCGTTGCCGTCGCCACCTCGGTCGTGAAGCAGCTCGAGGATCGCGGCTGGATCGAGGCGATCGGCTATCGCGAAGCGCCGGGCCGCCCGGCGTTGCTGGCGACGACACGCCAGTTTCTCGACGACCTCGGCCTGTCGAGCCTCGAGCAGCTGCCGACGCTGGAAGGCGCCGACGGCGAGCCGATCGCTCAGGCCGCCGCCTTGCCGGACGGCGAATCGCAAGCCACGCTGTCGTTCGTCGAGCCGACCGCCGATGCCCCGGCGGAGCCGCCGGCCGACCATCCCCCTGCCGATGCAGATGCCCTGGAACCGCACGCATGAATGCTCCTGCAGATCCCTCGCTGCCCGTCGCCCCGGTCGCTGACGGCGACGGCGCATCGCCGCCCGCCGAGGGCGCGACCGCGGCGCCGCGGCGCCGGCGCAAGCCGGCCGCGTCCGACGACGCGACCCCGGCGACCGCGGAGGCAGGCGTCTCGCCGGCTCC
>DATIDZ010000296.1:0-2226 GCA_035456045.1 Caldimonas sp. | reverse complement strand
TGTATCAGCATGCACCGTGCTGATGCCCCCGCGAACGCTAAGCTTTGTCGCGCAGTTCACGCCGCAGGATCTTGCCGACGGGGGTCTTCGGGAGGTCGTTGCGGAACTCGACCACCTTGGGTCGCTTATACCCGGTGAGGTTGGCCTCGCAGTAGGCGCGCACCGCCGCCTCGGTGACGGCGGGATCCTTCCTGACGATGACGAGCTTCACGGCCTCGCCCGCCTTGGCGTCGGCGACGCCGACCGCGGCGCACTCGAGGATCCCCGGCATCTGCGTGACGACGTCCTCGATCTCGTTCGGATAGACGTTGAAGCCGCTGACGAGGATCATGTCCTTCTTGCGGTCGACGATCCTGAAGTAGCCGCGCTCGTCGACGACGCCGATGTCGCCGCTGCGGAAGAACCCGTCGGCGGTCATCACCTTGGCCGTCTCGTCGGGGCGCTGCCAATAGCCGGCCATCACCTGCGGCCCCTTGATCGCGATCTCGCCCGGCGTTCCCATCGGCACCTCGTTGCCGGCGTCGTCGATCAGCTTGAGCTCCGTGTTCGGCATCGGCAGGCCGATGTTGCCGCTGTAGGCGGCGCTGTCGACGGGATTGCAGGTGGCCGACGGCGACGTCTCCGACAGGCCGTAGCCCTCGACGATCGGGCAGCCGGTCTTCTCGAGCCAGAGCTTGGCGGTCGCGCTCTGCACCGCCATGCCGCCGCCCACCGAGATCACGAGCCCGCTCCAGTCGACCGTGCCGAAGTCCGGGTGGTTGGCCATCGCGTTGAAGAGCGTGTTGACGGCCGGGAAGCTGTGGAACTTCTCGCCGTGGAGCTGCTTGAAGACGGCGGGCAGATCGCGCGGATTGGGGATCAGGATGTTCGAGCCGCCCATTCGCATCGCCAGCATCATGTTCGTGTTGAAGCCGAAGATGTGATAGATCGGCAGGGCGCAGATGGTCACGATCTGCTCGCCCTTCGGGATCTTCTTGAGCGCCGGCTGGTACCAGGCCTCGGCCTGCAGGATGTTGGCGACGAGGTTGCGATGCAGCAGCACCGCGCCCTTGCTGACGCCGGTCGTGCCACCGGTGTACTGGAGCACGGCGACGTCGTCGGGGCCGACCTCGGCCGCCTTGAACGGCTTGCCGCGGCCTTGCGCGAGCGCGTCGTTGAAGCGCACGGCGCCGGGCAGGTCGAACGCCGGCACCATCTTCTTCACCTTGCGGACGACGTAGTTGACGACGAGCGACTTCGGGAAGCCGAGCATGTCGCCCATCGACGCGAGCACGACCTTCTTGGTCGGCACCGCCGCCATCACCTGCTGCAGCACGCTGGCGAAGTTCTCGATGATGACGATCGCCTTGGAGCCGGAATCCTTGAGCTGGTGCTCGAGCTCGCGCGGCGTGTACAGCGGGTTGACGTTGACGACGACCAGCCCGGCCCGCAGGATCGCCGCGACCGCGACCGGGTACTGCGGCACGTTGGGCATCATCACGGCGACGCGGTCGCCCTTGGCGAGGCCCTGCGCCTGCAGCCACGCCGCGAACGCGGCCGAGGCGCGATCGACCTCCTTGAAGGTGATCGACTTGCCCATGAACTTGTACGCCGTGCGGTCGCCGTAGCGGCGAAAGCTCTCGTCGAGGAGGGCGACCAGCGACGGGTACTGGTTCACGTCGATCTCGGCCGGCACGCCCGCCGGGTACTGCTTCAGCCAGATCTTTTCCATCGCGTCACTCGCCTCCGGGCTCGGTCGAGCGGGGATTCTGAGGGCGCGGGCGCGGGCTCAGGCTAGGGTGTTCCACGCTTGCCGCGGCGCGCGGCCGGGCGCCGCGGCCCCTTCAGCGCGCGTTGTCGGCGCGCGCCGAGCTCTTGATCTCGACCGGCGCCGTCGCGTCCCAGCCGCCGCCGATCGCCTGGATCAGCGTGATCGCGGTGACCTGGCGATTGACCGCCGTCTGGACGAGGGCGCGCCGCGCCGACAGCGCCGACGCCTGCGCCGTGACGACCTCCGTGTAGCTGAGCTGGCCGGCGCGGTAGCGGTTGAGGATCTGCTGCTCGATCTGGTCGGCCGCATCCGACGCCTGCTTGAGCAGATCGGCCTGCTCGGCCTGCGCGCGCGCGTTGCTGAGCTGGTCCTCGACGCCCTGGAACGCCGCGAGCACGGTCTGGCGATAGCGCGCGACCGCGGCTTCGTGGGCGGCGCCGGCGGCCGCGACGCGCGCGCCGATCGCACCGGCGTCG
>DATIDZ010000295.1:0-4144 GCA_035456045.1 Caldimonas sp. | reverse complement strand
GGATTGATGACTTCGAGCATCGTCCTTGCCTTCCCTTGGGGGCGACGCCAGCCGTCGCATCAGGGTGCGAGTGTGCCGCGTGGCCGGACCCGGCCGGGCCCGACGCGTCACCCCTGTCGTCGATCGATCACCAGGTCTCGAGCCAGGGACGCAGCTCGAGCTCGTGGGTCCAGGCATCGCGGGGCTGCGTGTGCAGCATCCAGTACGTGTCGGCGATGTGCTCGGGGTCGACGATGCCGCCCTGGTCCTTCAGCGCGTAGCGATCGGGGAAGTTGGTGCGGATGAATTCGGTGTCGATCGCTCCGTCGACGACGGGGTGGGCGACGTGGATGCCTCGCGGTCCGAGCTCTCTCGCCATGCTCTGCGCGAGCGCGCGCAGCGCGTGCTTCGCGCCGGCGAAGGCGGCGTAGCCGTCGCGCCCACGCAGGCTGGCGGTCGCCCCCGTGAAGATGATCGTGCCGCGGCCTCTCGGCAGCATCGCCTTGGCGACCTCGCGGCCCATCAGGAAGCCGCCGAAGCAGGCCATCTCCCAGACCTTGAAGTAGACGCGCGACGTCGTCTCGGTGATGCCGAACCTGACGTTGGCGCCGATGTTGAACACCGCGACCTCGATCGGCGCGATCTCCCGCTCGATCCGTTCGACGAGCGAGACCATCTCGTTTTCCTTGCGTGCGTCGCTGCCGAAGCCGTGCGCCGCGCCGCCGGCGGCCTGGATCTCGGCGACCAGCGGCTGCAGCTTGTCGGCGCTGCGCCGGGTCATGCAGGCGATGTAGCCCTCGCGCGCGAACCGCCTGGCGATGGCGCCGCCGGTGGCGTCGCCGGCGCCGATGACCAGGATGGCCTTCTTGTCGCTCAATGGGTTCTCCTTCCAGACCGGGTCCGCGGGCGGCGGCGAGGGTCAGCGCTCGGGCTTCGTCGACACGGTCTTGAACACGATCGTGCCCGACTGCGCCTCCGCCGGGGCCTTGGCCTTGCCGCGAACGCGGCCGGGACCCGGAGCGACGCCGACGACCGTGCCCGGCCGGACCGGCGCGACCGGCGTCGTCGGCGCCGCGGGCGCGGCCGGCGTCAACGTGCCGAAGACGCCGCCGATCGTGCCGGACACCGGCAGCGTCGCGTCCTTGGTCACCCACGTGCGGATGATCGTGCCCTTCGTCTTGCCGGCCGGCACGTCGTGGTCGAGGTGGACGCGCCAGCCGTGGTTGAAGGCGTCGCGCAGGAGATCGAGCATGCCCTGGCGCGCCGGCTGGTTGGCGTCGGCGCGCAACTGGAAGCCCGAGGCGGCGCCGGCCGCGTGCGAATCGAGCTGAACGACGACCTCGACGACGAAGTTGTCGGGCGGCTTGCCGAAGCTGTCGCCGACCTCGTTCACGCGCAGCATCACGATCTTTCCGGACAGGTTGAGCAGGGCCATCAGACGCTCTCCATGAAGAGTGAGGTCGGCCGCATGCCCCCGACGGGCAGCGGCGGGACCGGCAGCTCGGCGACGCGGATGAGCGTGCCGTTGTGCTGGCCGGTGCGCAGGTAGTCGATCGCGACCGGACGGTCGTTGGCGAAGGCATCGCGCAGCAGCGCGAGCATGCGCCGGCGCACGGGCAGGTTGGCATCCTGGCGAAGCTGGAAGCCGAAGGCCCGGCCCGGCTCGGTGTCGAGCTGGATCACGACCTCGCCGTCGATGCGGTCGACGGGCGGCCCGAAGCCCGAGCCGACGTCGTGCACGCGCAGCAGGGTGACGCGGCCGCGCGCGCCGAGCAGCTCGCCGATCAGGTTCTTCATCTGCACCGGCCGCGCGTCGAGGTCGAGCTCGAACATCTCGGCGAGCGCGTCGCTCTCGCCTTCGACGTAGATCTGCATCCGGTAGCGCCGGCCAGTGCCGACCTTCTCGAAGGCGACGCGGCCGAAGTTGCGCTGCTCGATGTGGCCGACGAACTTCGCCTTGTAGTGATCGTCGTCGAGCTTGAATTCGCCGCCCGACGTGACGATGCTCGCCGCGGTGAGGAGCTTGCCGGCGTCGATCGCCGGCTTCGAGATCGGCGAGCTGGTCACCTGCACCATCGCCGGGTTGTTGCGGTGGTCGTGGCGCGCGCCGGTCCGCGTCGAGCGCACGAGGTGGATCGCGCCGAAGTGGTAGTCGCCGCTCAGCACGAACACGCCCTTCGGCCGCGGCCCCGGCGTGCCGTCGGCGCCGATGTCGTTGGCGACATCGAACAGCAGGTCGAACAGGCGCACGAGGTCGGGCAGGTTCTTGTCGTAGGTCCAGGCGTCGCGGATGTCGGGCTCGGTGATCGTGTCTTCGAGGTGCTCGTAGTACACGCTGGTGCCGACGGCACCGACGAAGGCGCCGATCTCGGCTCCTGCGGCGGCGCCGGCGACCGCGCCTGCCGGCCCGCCGACGACGAAGCCGATGACCGCCCCGGCCAGGGCGCCCAGCAGGCTGCCTCCGGCCGCACCGGCGACCGGCGCGAGCAGGCTGGCGAGCTTTTCCAGCTGGGCGATCGGCAGCATCGCCGGCGGCACGGGCACGACGACGAAGACGAGGTCGGATTGCCGGACCTCGTCCGACGCCGCCCAGCGCTGCATGCGCTCGAACTGGGCCCGGCCCATGATCGGGAACGACGCGTCCTTGCCGCGCGCGGTCCGGCTGTCGGTGACGAAGAACGATGCCGGTCCGCGCCTGAACGAGTAGTCGAAGAAGCCGGCGCCGAAGCCGACCGGGTTGTGCGCGTGCTGGAAGACACGGTAGGCGCGCAGGCCGGCGGCCTCGCGCTCCGCGTCGACCGGCACGACGCCCCAGTCGTCGACGATCTCGTGGTCGTCGAGCGCCATGTACATCGGCCGCGTCCGCATCACGTCGCGCACCGGCTGATAGTTCCAGAGCTGAGCGTAGCGGCGCTCGTAGCGCTCGGGCCAGGAGCTGCCGGGAAAGACCTTCTCGATGCCGTCGCCGTAGATCTGGTCGCCGATCAGGAAGGCGAGGTCGATGTCGTCGCGCGCGGCCAGCGCATGCCAGCGGTTGAGCGAGGGCGGCGCGTCGGGCAGGTGGCAGGACGCGAAGGCCATCGTGAGGCGCTGCGGGTTCGCCTCGAGCGTGCGGACGCGGCCGCGCGTGAGGGCGTATTCGCGCCCGTCGGGCTTGACCAGGCGCAGCTCGTACGCGTGCAGCGTCGCCGCGTCGAGGCCGGCGACGACGGCGACCGTCGTGAGCGCGCGCGTCGCGTCGAGCGCGAGGCCGACGCGCCGCTCGGCCGCGCCGGCGGGATGCACGACGCACACCAGCCGGTCGCCCGCGGCAGGCGCCGCGTGGAGCTGGAACCAGAGCGTCGTCTGCGTCGCCGAGGTGTCGCCGACGATGCTGCGCGCGAGGTCGGCGACGAGCACGAACTGCAGGTCCGCCGAGGGCTGGTCGATCTTCTCGAAGCGGTAGCGGGCCGGCAGGCCGAGGCCGTGCACGTCGACGCCGGCGGCGAGCTGCGCTTCGACGGCGTCGGGCGCCTTGCCGTCGCGGCGCAGGGCGCGCACCTGCGTGAAGGCGGCGTTGAGCGAGAGAAAAAGCGCGGCCCGGCCCTGCGCGTCGGTGACGCCGTCGACCGTGACGTCGACCGCACGCGCATCGTCGAACTCGAGCACGGTGACGGTGTCGGGAGGCGGCCGCGGCGCGGGATGGCCCGGACCGTCCGGCCCGGGCGGCGGCTCGACGGTGATCCGCGTGTTCCAGCCCGCGACGACGTGCGCTTCGAAGTGCACCGTGCAGTCGGGCAGCGGCGTCGAGTCGAGGAACTCGACCAGGCGAAGGGCGACGTTCAGCATGCCCGGCACATTCTCCGGGCATCGGCGGCACGCGTCCATCGGCAGGCGCGTGCGGCCCTCCAGCTCGCGTCACCCTCGCGGTCGCGCCGCGCCGGGTCCCGCGACGTGCGCAGGGGCATGGAGATCGTGGTCTATTGCGCGCATGGCGACGAAGTGGCGCGAGCGACGGGCAGGAGCTGCCGATGCGATCTGTTCTTTGTCTGGTGGTGGGGTGCCTGTCGGCGAGCGCGATGGCTGACGCGCTCGACTTCAGCGCCGACGTCGCGGGCCAGGCGCCTGCGGGGTGGACGTGCGGGCTCACGGGCCGAGGCACGCCGAAGTGGACGGTCGAGACCGA
>DATIDZ010000294.1:0-9163 GCA_035456045.1 Caldimonas sp. | reverse complement strand
TATTCGCTGTCGTCGTCGTCTTCCCAGTTCTTCATGAAGATGGCGACCACCTCGTGCCCGGCGCGCTTGAGCAGCCACGCGGTCACGGCCGAATCGACGCCGCCGGAGAGGCCGACGACGATGCGCTGCGGGGAAGGCGAGGTCATGGCGGGGAACGAAGCGATGGCGCGGGCTCGGCGTGGTTGAATCGGCGACGTGGCCAAGCGCTTTTTCCAGTATGCCGCCGTCGGCGCGGTCGCCACGGCGGCGCACTACGCGATTCTCGTCGGCCTCGTCGAAGCGCACCTGCTCGCGCCGCAGCGCGCCGCGGCGCTCGGCGCGTGGGTCGGCGCCCAGGTCGCCTTCGCAGGGAACGCCGCGTTCACGTTCCGCGGCCGGGGCGCGACGGTCGGCGCGTGGCTGCGCTTCCAGGTGACCGCCGTGTTCGGTGCCGTTCTCAGCTTCGCGCTCGTCGCCCTCGGCGTTCGCCTCGGCGCGCACTACCTGCTCGCGCAGATCGTGGCGACGCTGATCAACCTCGTCGTCACCTTCGAGATCAACCGGCGCTGGAGCTTCGCGTCGGCCATGCCGCGCCGACCGTGACGCCGGCCGCATCGAGGTCGGCGCGGAAGTCGTCGCTCGCCAGGTAGTCGGCCTCGCGCCGACGCGCCGCGGCGATCGGGTCGTCGGCGCGGACCGCGCCCGCGCGCGGATGGCAGAACAGCAGGCCGCCGGCATCGGGCGTCGCGGCGAGCCAGGCGCGCATCAGCGGGCGGTAGTCGGCGCCAAAATCGTAGGCGCCGAGCAGCACGGCGTTGTGCGCGATGCCGCGGGCGTCGAGCTCGCGCGCGAGCGCGCGACCGCCGCTCGCTTCGATCACCCGGCCCTTGAACCCGGCGCCCGGACCGAGCACGCGAGCGGTGCTGCGGACGGCAGGCCGCTTGGGCCAGGTCGCGATGGCGTCGAGGACGACGCGTCGCACGCCGGGCAGCGCGTGGACGTGCTGGTGCCCGTCGATGAAGGCGGGCAGGCGCCCGAGCGCGGCGGCGAACGCATCGACCTGCGCCGCGAACTCGGCGCCGATGGCCGCGAGCGGCAACCTCCGCAGGTGGGCCTGCGCGAGAAGGCGCGCGAGTCCGGGCAGCGCGGGCCAGTGCGCGCGCAGGTCGGGGCTGAGCGGCACGCCTTCGCTGAGGTTGAAGTGGAGCCCCGTCTCGAGCGGCGCGGTCGATGCGGCGAGCAGCGCCGCGCTTCCTCGCCAGGCCGGCGCGTTGGTCACGCACGACGCGGCGCTGATGCGCCCGGCCGCGGCCAGCGCGACGACGGTGTCGGCGACGCCCTCGAGCAGGCCGACGTCGTCGACGCAGACGCCGAGGACGCGCGCGCGCGAGCGGCTCACGACGGCGGCGACCAGCGCCCGTCGCTCGGTCCGCTGTCGTGACGGACGAGGTAGACGGGCCGCTGCTTGACCTCGTCGAAGATGCGGCCCACGTATTCGCCGAGGATGCCGATCGAGAGCAGCTGCACGCCGCTGAAGAACATCATGCTGACGGCGAGGGTGGCCCAGCCCGGGACGTCGGTGCCCATCGTGTAGTGCTCGACGATGAACCAAAGGCCGCCGAGCAGCGCGCCGACGGCGATCGTCGCCCCGAGCGCGCTCCACAGGCGCAGCGGCGCGTTCGTGAACGCGGTGACACCGGTGATCGCGAGGCGCGACAGGCCGCGCATCGAGAACGACGTCGCGCCGGCGAAGCGATCGTTCGGCTCGTAGGCGACGGCGACGGTGCGAAAGCCGACCCACGCATACAGCCCCTTCATGAAGCGATTGCGCTCGGGCAGGCTCTTCAGCGCGTCGACGACGCAGCGGTCGAGGAGGCGGAAATCGCCGGCGTTGGCGGGGATCGGCACCGCCGAGCCGGCGTTGACGATTCGATAGAACATGCGCGTGCCGAGCTTCTTGAGGAACGACTCGTCGCCGCGCGTGGCACGGACGGTATAGACCATGTCGGCGCCTTCGCGCCACGCCCGCAGCATGTCGGGGATCAATGCCGGCGGGTGCTGCAGGTCCGCGTCCATCAGCAGGACGAGGTCGCCGCGCGCGCGGTCGAGGCCGGCGGTGAGCGCCGCCTCCTTGCCGAAGTTGCGCGACAGCGAGACGTAGCGAACGCCGCGACCGCCCAGCCACGGCACGACCTGCATCTCGGTGTCGTCGCTGCTGCCGTCGTTGACGACGACGATCTCCCAGCGCGTGAAGTGCCGGTCGAGCTCGTCGCTGAGGGCGGCGAGCAGCGATGGCAGCGTCTCGGCCTCGTTGAACGCGGGCAGGATGCAGCTGATCGACGGCGACCCGCCCCGCCGCGCCGACGCGACGCCGCTCGCCTCGTCGGCTGGGGGCGCCGGCGTCACGAGGTCGGGGCCGGCGCGGATGCCGGCACGGTCGGGCAGGGGCGAGGCGCGAGGCGCCACAGCGCGGCGCGGTTGGCGGCGAAGACGCGGGTCGCGTCGGGCAACGCCGCGAGCACGGCCTCGTCCTTCAGCTTGACCACGGCCCACAGCGGCGCCTTGCCGCAGCGCAGGGCGAACCCCTGCGCCGCGTCGACGAGCAACGCGGCACCGAGCTTCGGCGCGAACGGCGCCGCCTCGGCCAGCTCGCGGCGCCAGTTGTCGCGCTCGGCCACCCGCTTGTCGCTCCAGTCGGCGATGACGGGCACGGGGTCGACGAGGCGCGCGTGGAGCGGGATGTCGAAGAAGTACTCGTCGACGAAGACGAGCGGATCGCCCGGCGCGCGCAGGCCGTGCAGGACCCGCGCGAGCGCGGTGTTGTCGCGGTCGTAGCGCGTCGCCGCCCAGAAGACCGCGCCGAGGCAGATCGCGACCGCCGCGGCCGCGCTGGCGAGAGCGATGCGGCGCGCGCCGACCCGGCCGCTTCGCCATGCCGCCAGCGCCGGCTCGGCGACGAGGTACGCGAGCGGAAACAGCACCGGCATCGCGTAGCCGACCGGCTTCGATTCCGGCAGCGAGAAGAAGACCATGACGGTGCCGAGCCAGATCCACATCAGGCGACGCCAGGCGGAGCGGTCCGCGTCGTCGCCGGTCTCCTTGCGGATGCGCGCGCGCATCAGCCAGAGCGACCACGGCAGCGTCAGCAGCGGCACCGCGACCAGGAAGAACCACCACGGCTGGACGTTGTTGAAGCCGGTCGCCGTGAATCGTTCGAAGTGGTGGTAGACGAAGAAGTAGCGCGCGAACCCGGCGTAGCGCTGCTGGACGGCGATGAACCAGGGCGCGGCGATCAGCGCGAACGTCATCAGGCCCAGCGGCGAGATCAGTCGAAGGATCAGCCGCGCCTGCCCCGAGACGACGAGCCACACGACCAGCACGAGCCCGGGCAGGACGAGGCCGATCAGGCCTTTGGCGAGCACGCCCAGTGCGGCGCAGGCCCAGGCAGCGACGAGCGCGCGGCCGTACGGCCGCCCCGCGCGCAGGTCGAGCGCGGCGTCGGCAGCGAAGACGATGGCCAGCGCGATGAAGGCCGCGACCAGCAGGTCGAGGTTGGCGAACTGCGCAGCGCCGAAGAAGAAGGGCATCGTCGCCAGCACGAGCACCGTCGCGTCGGCCAGCGGCGCGCCGGCGCGGCGCCGCATCACGGCGTGAAAGCCCGCGGCCGCCAGCACGGCGGCCAGGAGCGGAGCGAATCGAGCCGCGGCGGCGTTCGCGCCGAAGACCTGCATCGATGCCGCCGTGAGCCAGTAGAAGAGCGGCGGCTTGTGGAAGAACGGCAGGCCGTTCTGCGTCGGCACGATCCAGTCCCCCGAGCGCAGCATCTCCCAGGCGACGCCGACGTAGCGCCCTTCTTCCGGCAACGTGAGCGGATGCAGGCCGATCGCGAAGGCGAGCCAGGCCACGACGACGGCGGCGGCGACGAAACGCGGACGACCGGCGCCGAGCGCGCCGGGCATCGGCTCGGCGAGGGTCAGCCGTCGGCTGTCGTCGACCGGCACAGCAACGGCAGGAACAGCGCGGCGCACACGGTCCAGTCGACCGTCGCGGACCAGATCGTGGCGCTGGCGAAATGGGCGCCCTGCATCATGCGAACGACGCTGAACAGCAGCCCGGCGCCGATGCCGATCGCCAGGCCGCGCCAGCGCCACGCGGGACGGCCGGCGGCCCAGCCGGCGAAATAGAGCGAGAGCAGCGCATAGCCGCCGCCGGCGTGGCCGCTCGGCAGGCAGTGGCCGGCGCTCTCCTTCGATCGCGCCCAGAACGGGCCGTGCAGGTCGGCGCCGTAGTCGACGATTCCACCGAACGTCTGCAGGGCGAGCGGGCAATGCTGGGTCGTCATCGTCTTGAGCGCGTCGACGGTGAGCGGGCCGAGGACCATCGCCGCGCCGATGGTGAGCAGGATCGGCCGCCATGCCCGCAGTGCGGCGATCGAGTAGCTCGCGGCGCCGGCCGCGAGGGCGATCGCGCCGACGAGGAACGGCAGGCTGCGCGCCGCCTGGTGCCCGAGGATCTCGAGCCAGGCGGAGTCGTGCCACGCGAAGCGATGGCTTGCCGGATCGACGAAGAGCGTGGCGATTGCCAGGTCGAGGCTGCCGTGCTGCACGAACCAGGCGAGCGCGCCGAGGCCGAGCGGGACGGCGACGAGATGCCCGGCGACGTACCAGCGCAGGTCCACCGCGGTCCGCGATGGCGAGGCAATGGCGTGGTCGAGGGGTTCGGCAGGGTCATCGTTCATGCGCGCGACACTAAGTCGCGCCTCGCGGCAAAGCGTGAACCGATTGTGCAAGAAGCGTGGAACGCGGCGTCTCGGCGGCGCGACGAATGTTCAGGCGAGCGCTCTGTCGACTCCGCCGAAGCTTCAGGCGAGCGCCCGGTCGACTCGGGCGAAGTCGACGGTGAACGCCACGCCGCGGCCCGACTCGAGCGGCGAGCGCACGGCGATGGTCCAGCCCTGCAGGTCGCAGAGGCGCTTGGCGATCGGCAGGCCGAGGCCGCGGCCGGGACGCTCGCGCGCGCTGCGGTGAGCGGCCGAGTCGCCATTGCCGGCCCGCACGAAGAGGCGCTCGAGCCGGGACGGGTCGATGCCCGGCCCGTCGTCGCTGAAGACGATGGCGCGGCGATCCCCGCCGATGCGCAAGGTGGCCGGCGCCGCGTGCTCGATCGCGTTGCGCAGGAGGTTGCGAACGATCGTCAGGAGCGCCTGGCGGTCGCCCTCGATGACCTGGCCGGCCGCCACCTCGACGACGATGCGCAGGCCTTTGGCCTCGGCGCGGTCACCCAGGGCGGCGACGGCGCCGAGCAGGAATTCGCGCAGGTCGATCGCCTCGACGCCGGTCGAGCGTCCGGCGCTATGCGACAGCGTCGATGCGACGGTGGCGATGATCTCGTCGACGGCGGCCGTGATTCGCGCGAGGCGAAGGCGCTGCGCCGGCGCGAGATCGCCTTCGAGGCCGACCAGCTCGGCGTCGGTGCGGATCGTCGTGAGCGGCGTGCGGATCTCGTGGTCGAGGTTGGCCGCGAACTCGCGCTCGCGCTCGACCATGTCGTCGACGCGATCGCGGAAGCGATTGAACGTCTCCATCAGCACGCCCGCCTCGTCGCTGCGCGCGGCCGCCGCCAGCGGCTGGCCGGGTGCCGAGCTGGCGATCGTTCGCGTCGCCGCGACGATGGGGCCGACCGCCAGCGCGGCGACGGCACGTGCGATCCAGATCGTTCCGGCGACGCAGCCGAGCCAGAGCGCGCCCAGCGCATAGCCGAAGCGATGGACGCGTTCCTCGGCGGTCGTGGCGTCGAGAACGACGGTGAGCCGGCCGTCGTCGGTGTCGGTGACGGCGACGTGGAGCGACTTGCCCTCGGGAGCGAAGTGATAGAGGCCCGGGGCGAGGTCGCGCATCGGCGCCGGGATCGAGTCGCCGCCCTCGCCGGCGCGGGCGAGCCAGGCCGAGACCCGCGTCGACTCGACGAGCAGGCCGGTCGGCGTCAGTCCGGGCCGGGCCGTGTGGACGACGATCTGCTGGACTTCGCGCTGCAGCATGGTGTCGGAGAGCTCGTCTTCCTGATCGTGCATCGTCACGTAAGCGAGCACGGACTGCAGGCCCAGGAGCAGGGCCACGGTCGCCGTCACCGCCCAGACGACCCGTTCGCCGAGCGAGCGGCGGCGCGCCATCACCGGCCGTGTCGGTCGCGCGCCACCAGGCGCAGGCCGACGCCGTGCACGGTCTCGATGCCGTGAAAGCCGTGCTCGCCGAGCGCCCGCCGCAGGGCATGGATCTGGCTGCGCAGCGCGTCGGGCTGAGGCTGCGCGTCGGGCCACAGCGCGCCCTCGATGGCGGCGCGCCGAAGGAGCTGGCCGGGCCGGAGCAGGAGCAGCTCGAGCAGCTGGGTCGCCTTCGGCGTCAGCCGCACGACGTTGCCGGCGACGCGCACCTCGCCGCGTTCGCGGTCGAGCTCGACCGTCTCGAAGCGGAGCACGGGGTCGACGACGCTGCCGGCGCCCGAGCGGTTGAGCAGCGCGCGCAGCCGTGCCTCGACCTCCGCCAAGGCGAACGGCTTGGTGAGGTAGTCATCGGCGCCGTGGGCGAAGCCGGCCAGCTTGTCGGCGAGCTCGCTGCGCGCCGAGATGATCAGCACCGGCGTCGCCGCGCGCAGTTCGTCGCGCAGGCGGCGCAGGAACGTGAGGCCATCGAGGCCGGGCAGGCCGATGTCGAGCAGGATCGCGTCGAAGCGATCGACGCTGCATCGGTGCAGGGCGGCCTGGCCGCTGTAGACCGCGTCGGCGTCGAACCCGCGCAGCGACAGGAAGGTCTCGAGGTTGCTGGCGATGCCGAAGTCGTCCTCGACGATGAGGACGCGCGCGCCCGTCGCCGCAGCCGGCGCCGGCGTGCCGGCTGGGGCGCCGGCCCCGGGCGACTCGGTCATTCGCTTCCCCGTGGCGTCGGGTTCGACCATGGCTCGATGCTAGTGCGCCGGGCCCGGCGCATCCCCGGACCGGCTTGCGGAACGACAACGTTTCCCTCTTTTCTTCTTGTAAGCTCGCGCCATCCCCAGGGTGGGCGAGGAGAAAAGAACATGTTGATCGGGGTGCCGCGCGAGACGGCCGCCGGCGAGACGCGCGTGGCCGCGACGCCGGAGACGACCAAGAAGCTGAAGGCGCAAGGCCACACGATCCGCGTCGAGTCGGGGGCCGGCGTCGCCGCCAGCGTCACCGACGACGCGTTCGCCGCCGCCGGCGCCGAGATCACCGACCGTGCCGGAGCGCTCGGCGCCGACCTCGTCCTCAAGGTGCGCTCGCCGGCGGCCGACGAGCTGCTCCTGATGAAGAGCGGCGCCGCGCTGGTCGGCATGCTCAACCCGTTCGACCGGCCCGGTCTCGAGGCGCTCGCCGCCGCCGGCCTGACCAGCTTCGCGCTCGAGGCGGCGCCGCGGACGACGCGGGCGCAGAGCATGGACGTGCTCTCGAGCCAGGCCAACATCGCCGGCTACAAGGCGGTGGTCACGGCTGCCGAGAAGTACCAGCGCTTCTTCCCCATGCTGATGACCGCCGCCGGCACGGTGAAGGCGGCGCGCGTCGTCGTCCTCGGCGTCGGCGTCGCCGGGCTGCAGGCGATCGCGACCGCCAAGCGCCTCGGCGCCGTCATCGAGGCGAGCGACGTGCGGCCGAGCGTCAAGGAGCAGGTCGAGTCGCTCGGCGGCAAGTTCATCGACGTGGCGTACGAGACCGCCGAGGAGAAGGAGGCGGCCGAAGGCGTCGGCGGCTACGCCCGGCCGATGCCGCAGAGCTGGCTCGACCGCCAGAAGGTCGAGGTCGCCAAGCGTGTCGCCGCGGCGGACGTCGTCATCAGCACCGCGCTGATCCCCGGGCGCGCCGCGCCGACGCTGGTCACCGAGGAGATGGTCAAGGCGATGAAGCCGGGCTCCGTGATCGTCGACCTCGCAGCCGGCAAGGGGCCCGACGGCAAGGGCGGCAACTGCCCGCTCAGCGTCGCCGACCAGACGGTGGTGGCGCACGGCGTCACGATCGTCGGCGAGACCAACCTCGCGGCGCGCGTCGGCGCCGACGCGTCGTCGCTGTATGCGCGCAACGTCCTCGACTTCCTCAAGCTCGTCCTCACCAAGGAAGGCGGCTTCGCCGTGCCGATGGAAGACGACATCGTCGCCGCTTGCCTGATGACGCAGGGCGGTGCCGTCAAGCGCGCCTGAACGAACGAACCTCGACCGAAGACAGAACGAGAACGAAAGCCATGGACGTCGTCTCCCACACCGTCATCAACCTGATCATCTTCGTGCTCGCGATCTACGTCGGCTACCACGTCGTCTGGACGGTGACGCCGGCGCTGCACACGCCGCTGATGGCGGTGACCAACGCGATCTCGGCCATCGTCATCGTCGGCGCCATGCTCGCCGCCGCGCTCACCGAGACGCCGCTCGGCAAGGCGATGGGCGTGCTCGCGGTCGCGCTCGCGGCGGTCAACGTCTTCGGCGGCTTCCTCGTGACGCGACGAATGCTCGAGATGTTCAGGAAGAAGGACAAGCCGAAGGCGGTCGCCGCGCCCGCGGGGGACAAGACGTGAGCCTCAACCTCGTCACGCTGCTCTACCTGGTGGCGAGCATCTGCTTCATCCAGGCGCTGAAGGGGCTGAGCCATCCGACCACGTCGATCCGCGGCAACCTGTTCGGCATGGTCGGCATGGCGATCGCGGCGTTCACGACCGCGGCGCTGATCGTCAAGCTGCTCGAGTCGTACCGGCTCTCGGTGCCGCTCGGCCTCGGCTGGATCCTGCTCGGCCTCGTCGTCGGCGGCGGCTACGGCGCGTGGCGCGCGAAGACGGTGCAGATGACGCAGATGCCCGAGCTGGTCGCGTTCTTCCACAGCATGATCGGCATGGCGGCGGTCTTCATCGCGGTCGCCGCGGCCGTCGAGCCCTACGCGTTCGGCATCGTCGCGCGGCCGGTGGCGGGCGGCGCGATCGACCCGATCCCGACCGGCAACCGGCTCGAGCTCATCCTCGGCGCGGCGATCGGCGCGATCACCTTCAGCGGGTCGGTGATCGCCTGGGGCAAGCTCTCGGGCAAGTCGAAGATCCGCGTCTTCCAGGGCGCGCCGGTGACGTTCGGCGGCCAGCACTGGGTCAACCTGGCGCTGGCGATCGCGATGATCGCGCTGATCGTCGGCTACACGCTC
>DATIDZ010000293.1:0-11414 GCA_035456045.1 Caldimonas sp. | reverse complement strand
CATCGTCGACCGACAGCGTCGTCTGCGTGACGACCGCGAGCGGCTGGCCCTCCGGAACCTCGACGCGCTCGACGTCGGCGACGTCCTCGACCAGGTAGATCCCGTGGTCGAGCTGGCCCATCGTGCCTTCGACTTCAGGGTGGCCCTTGTGGCCGATCATGATGAACTGGTAGCCCTCGCGCGACAGCTTGGCGACCTCCATGTGAACCTTGCTCACCAGCGGACACGTCGCATCGAAGATCGAGAAGCCTCGCTCGGCCGCTTCCTTGCGGACCGACTGCGCGACGCCGTGGGCGCTGAAGACGAGCGTCGCCCCGGGCGGCACGTCGGCGAGGTCCTCGACGAAGATCGCGCCCTTGCGCTTGAGGTCGTCGACGACGAACGTGTTGTGGACGATCTCGTGGCGGACGTAGATCGGCGCGCCGAACTTGTGCAGCGCGCGCTCGACGATCTCGATCGCGCGATCGACGCCGGCGCAGAAGCCGCGCGGCTCGGCGAGGACGACTTCGTCGAGCACTACAGCACGCCGATCAGTTTCACGTCGAACGTGACCGCGCGGCCGGCGAGCGGATGGTTGAAGTCGAAGACGAGCGCGTCGTCCTCGATGTCGCGAACGACGCCGGCGATCGACTGCCCGTCGGGCGCGGGAAAGCGGACGACGTCGCCGACCCGGTAGTCGCCGTCGGCATCGCCCTCGGCGTCGAGCGCGGCGCGGCTGACGCGATGGACGAGCGCCGGGTCGCGTTCGCCGAACGCCTCGCCGGCTTCGAGCGCGAACGATTGCTCGCTGCCGGCGCACAGGCCGAGCAGGCGAGCCTCCATCGCCGGCGCGAGCTCGCCGGTGCCGAGCGAGAGCGTCGCCGGGGGCGTCGCGAAGGTGTCGACGAACGCGACGCCGTCGCTGTCGCGCAGCCTGTAGTGCAAGGTGAGGAAGGAGCCGGGCTCGACGCGCTTCAAGGCGTGCGCCTTTCGGAAGATAGACTGGACCGCATTTTACGAGCCGGGGTCGCCAGCCCACCCGAATGAGGTTCGACCCGCCATGTTGAAGGACATTCCCGCTTCGGCCCGACCGCGCGAAAAGCTGCTGGCGCTCGGCCCGGCGGCGCTGGCGGACGCGGAGCTGATCGCCCTGCTGCTGCGCACCGGCCTGGTCGGCACCGGCGTTCTCCAGCTCGCCGAGCAGCTGCTCGGCGCCTTCGGTGGCCTGGCCGGCCTGCTGCGCGCCGAGCCGGAGCAGCTCAAGCGGATCAAGGGCCTCGGCCCCGCCAAGCGCGCGGAGGTCGCGGCGGTGCTCGAGCTCGCGCGCCGATCGATCGCCGCCGAGCTCGGCACGCGGCCGCTCTTCGACTCGCCCGGCAAGGTCAAGGAGTACCTGCAGCTTCAGCTCGGCGGTCGCGAGCACGAGGTGTTCGCCGTCCTCTTCGTCGACGCGCAGAACCGCCTCCTTCGCCTCGAGGAGATGTTCCGCGGCACGCTGACGCAGACCAGCGTCTACCCGCGCGAGATCGTCAAGCGCGCGCTCGAGCTCGGCGCCGCCGCGGTGATCCTCGCGCACAACCATCCGTCGGGCGCCGCCGAGCCCTCGCGCGCCGACGAATTCCTGACCCAGACGCTGAAGAGCGCGCTCGCCCTCGTCGACGTCCGGGTCCTCGACCACCTCGTCGTCGGCCAGGGGCACGCGGTGTCGTTCGCCGAGCGCGGACTGCTGTGACGACGCCGATGAAGCGCAGCCACCTCGCCGACCTGGCCGAGATCCGCGCCGCCCTGCTCGAGAAGCGCCGCCAGGCCGAGTCGATCGCGACCGTCGAGCGGCATCGGGTCGTCGCCGAGCGGCGCGAGCAGAGCCTTTTCGCCGCCACCGTCGGCGCCGTCGTGCCGCTCAAGAAGAGCGCGACGCCCGCACTCGCACGAACGCGGCCGCCGGCCCTCGCGCGCCAGCGCCAGCGCGACGAAGCCGCGGCGTTGGCCGAATCGATCTCGGATGCCTTCGACGTCGAATCGCTGCTCGAGACCGACGACGCGCTGTCGTTTCGCCGCCGCGGCATCGGCATCGACGTCGTTCGCAAACTTCGCCGCGGCGTCTGGGTGCTGCAGGACGAGATCGACCTGCACGGCCTGCGCAGCGATGCGGCGCGCGAGCGGCTCGCGGACTTCGTCCGCGACTCGGCGCGCAACGGCCTGCGCTGCATCCGCGTCGTCCACGGCAAGGGCCTGGGCTCGCCCGGCCGCGAGCCGGTGCTGAAGGCCAAGGTGAAGTCGTGGCTGGTGCAACGCAGCGAAGTCCTCGCCTTCACGCACGCGCGACCGGCCGACGGCGGGCACGGCGCGTTGATCGTCCTCCTGAAGCCGGCGCCGCGGCACGGCGCATCGCGCGCGGGCGAGACCGGCTAGGCCACCATCCGCCCGGCGATCGCAGCGACGGCGATCGCCGCCGGCGAGCCCGGCAGGCTCTCGAGCAGCAGCTGGCGCTTCTGCACCGACTCGCGCACCGAGAAGTCGGTCGGGATTTCGCCGAGGAACTCGAGCGGCACGGCGGCGCCGCGGCCGTCGTCGAGCGACGGGCAGACGAAGCGGTCGACGACGAGCTGGAGCTGCTTTCGGATCGTCCGGCCCTCGCCGTTGACGCTGACCTGGTTGACGACGAGGCGGATCGCCCTGCGGCCCTGCTGCATCGCCAGCACCTTGATCGTCGCGTAGGCGTCGGTCATCGACGTCGGCTCGGGCGTGGCGATCACGAGCACGTCGTCGGCGAGCGAGATCGCGTGCAGGACGACGTCGGAGATGCCGGCGCCGGTGTCGAGCAGGATGCGGTCGAAGCGCGGTGCGAGGCGATCGATGATCTCGACCAGCTGCTCGCGCACCTGCGGCGTCAGGCGCGAGTACTCGACCAGGCCGGAGCCGGCGAGCAGCACCGAGAAGCCGCCGGGCGCGGGAACGATCGCGTCGTCGAGGCTCGACTTGCCGGTGAAGACGTCGTGCAGCGTGATCTTGGGATGCAGGTTGAGGACGACGTCGAGGTTCGCCAGGCCGAGGTCTGCGTCCATGACGAGCACGCGCTCGCCGCGTCGCGCCAGCGCCGCCGCGAGATTCGCCGAGATGAACGTCTTGCCGACACCGCCCTTGCCGCTCGTCACGGCGAGGATGCGCGCCCGCGAGGTCGCCGGTGCCGTCATCAGAGCTCGGAGAACTGCGAGGTACCGAAGAGGAGGCCCTTTTCCTCGGCACTGACCTGGGAGACGATCGGCTGCTCGAGGCAGGCGCGGTTGCGCCCCTCGGATTTCGCGCGATAGAGCTGCTGGTCGGCGCGCTCGACCCAGAGCAGCGGCGACGAGCGAACCCATTGCGGCGCGAACGCACCGCCGATCGACACCGTCACCGCGACCTGCTCGCCGGGCGCGATGTCGATGCGGCGCGACCCGACGTGCGTGCGGATGCGCTCGGCGACGTGCTGCGCGAAGATCGGCGCGCAGTTCGGCAGGATCATGGCGAACTCCTCGCCGCCGAAGCGCGCGACGGTGTCCATCGGGCGGATGCACTGGCCGAGCGCGACGGCGACGTCCTTGAGGACGATGTCGCCGGCCTGGTGGCCATGCGCATCGTTGACGCGCTTGAAGTGATCGATGTCGATCATGAGGACGAGGGCCGGCTCGCCGGCGCGCGCGACGCGGTCGACCTCGCTCGCCAGCGTGAGCTCGAAGTGGCGGCGGTTGGCCAGACCGGTCAGCGGATCGCGGCTCGACAGCTGGCAGAGGCCGTCGATGACCGCCTGCAGCCACGCCGCGTCGCCCGCGCTGCGGCGCTCGGGAAGCGCATGCCCCGATTGCTGCAGCAACTGCAGGGCACCGTCGAGGCTGAGCGTGCCTCGATCGCTGAGCGAAGGGTCGATCTTGGAGGACGGCACGTGGCGGGCGTGAGCGTCGGGCAGTCTAGCAGCGGGGTCTCGCGCTCAGCGCGCGTCGGCGAGAAACAGCGCCTGCAGGTCGTTCAGGAAGTCGAAGCCGAGCGGCGTCGGCCTGACGCGCTGCAGGTCGCGCTCGATCAGCCTGCGCCGCTCCGCCTCCGCCAGCGGCCGCTCGATCGCCGACAGCGGCAGCCCGGTGCGTTCGCCGAAGCGGGCGATCTCGAACCCGTCCTTCAGGCGCAGCGCGTTGAGCATGAACTCGAACGCCAGATCGGCGCGAGCGACCTCGACCTCCGATGCGACCGCTGCCCCCGCCTCGGCCGCCGTCATGTAGGCGGCCGGATCGCGCAGCCGCACCTGGCGCGCGATCCGATGCGGGAAGCTGATCTTGCCGTGCGCGCCGGCGCCGATGCCGAGGTAGTCGCCGAACTCCCAGTAGTTGACGTTGTGGCGGGCACGGTGGCCGGCGCGCGCGAACGCCGACACCTCGTAGCGCTCGAGGCCCGCGCTCTCGGCGCTCGCGACGAGCTGGTCGAGCATCGCGGACGAGAGGTCGTCGTCGGGCAGCGACGGCGGACGGACCGCGAAGAACGTGTTCGGCTCGATCGTGAGGTGATAGAGCGACAGGTGCGGCGGCGCGAACGACAGCGCCGAGGCGACGTCGGCGGCGCACTCGGCGAGCGTCTGCCCCGGTAGCGCGTACATGAGGTCGAGGTTGAAGGTCGCGAACGCGGCCTTCGCTTCCTCGACCGCCGCGCGCGCCTGCGCCGCGTCGTGAACGCGACCGAGCGCGTGCAGCTTGGCGTCGTCGAAGCTCTGCACGCCGATCGAGAGGCGCGTGACGCCGGCCTGGGCGTAGGCGTGGAAGCGCTCGTGCTCGAACGTTCCAGGATTGGCTTCGAGCGTGATCTCGCAGCCCGGCTCGAGCGGCAGCCGGGCGCGGATCGCGGCGACGAGCTTCTCGATCGAGGCCGGCGCGAACAGGCTCGGCGTGCCGCCGCCGATGAAGACGGTGTGGACGCGCCGGCCCCAGACGAACGGCAACGAGTCCTCGAGGTCGCGCACGAGCGCGTCGACGTAGCGCGCCTCGGGCAGCGCGCCGGCGTCGTCGCGCCACGCATGCGAATTGAAGTCGCAGTACGGGCACTTCCTGAGGCACCACGGCAAGTGCACGTAGAGGGACAGCGGCGGCAGCGACGGCAGCCTGAGCGCACCCGGACGCATCAGTCGGTCGAGCCGCTCGGCGACGCTGCCCAGCGGCCGCGCCGTCGGCACGGCGACGATCGGCACCCCGGCCATCGTCAGGCGCTGGACGCGGCCATCGCTAGCGTCCGCTGGCGCTCGCCTCGTCGAGCGCGCGCAAGCCCCACGCGTGACGCAGATGCGCGAGCATGCGATCGGCGGCCTGGGCGCGATGGCTGAGCCGGTTCTTGCTGGCCGGGTCGAGCTCGGCGACGGTCCGGTCGAACGACGGCAGGAAGAGCAGCGGGTCGTAGCCGAAGCCGCCGCTGCCGCGCGGCGACTCGAGCAGCTCCCCGCCCCAGCGGCCGATCGCGACGACGGGCTCGGGATCGTCGGCGCGGCGCAGCGCGACCAGCGTCGCGACGAAGTGCGCCGAGCGCCGACGCTCCCCGCGCAGCAGCTCGAGCAGGCGCCGGTTGTTGGCGAGATCCTGGCGACGCCGGAACGACTCGCGGTCTTCGCCGGCGTCGCGCTCGATCGGTGCGAAGTGCGCCGACGCGACACCCGGGGCGCCGCCGAGCACGTCGACGCAGAGGCCCGAGTCGTCGGCGATCGCCGCGCCGCCCGACGCGCGCGCCGCGTGGCGCGCCTTGGCGAGCGCGTTCTCGATGAAGGTGACGTGCGGCTCCTCGGCCTCGTCGATCGCGAGCGCGCCCTGGGCGACGAGCTCCACGCCGAGCGGCGCGAACAGCTCGGCGAGCTCGGCGAGCTTGCCGGGATTGTTGGAGGCGAGAACCAGCCTCACGCGGCGACCGGCAGCGCTGCGGCGAGCGCCCGGCGCTGCGCCTCGACCAGCTCGCCGATGCCCTTGCCGGCCAGGGCGAGCAAGGCGTCCATCTCGGCGCGCGAGAACGTCGCGCCCTCGGCCGTTCCCTGCAGCTCGACGAATCCGCCGGTCGCGGTCATGACGACGTTCATGTCGGTGTCGCAGGCGGCGTCCTCCACGTACTCGAGGTCGAGCAGCGGCGTGCCGTCGACGATGCCGACCGACACCGCGGCGACGAAGTCGCGGATCGGCGAGCGCCCGAGCTTGCCCTGGGCGACGAGCCACGAGACCGCGTCGTGCGCGGCGACGAAAGCACCGGTGATGGCGGCCGTGCGGGTGCCACCGTCGGCCTGGAGCACGTCGCAGTCGAGCGAGATCGTCCTTTCGCCGAGGGCCGAGAGGTCGAACACGCAGCGGAGCGACCGGCCGATGAGGCGCTGGATCTCCTGGGTCCTGCCGCTCTGCTTGCCGCGCGCCGCCTCGCGGTCACTGCGCGTGTGCGTCGAGCGCGGCAGCATGCCGTACTCGGCCGTCAGCCAGCCTTCGCCGCTGCCGCGCTTGTGCGGCGGCACCTTCTCCTCGACGGAGGCGGTGCACAGCACCTTGGTGTCGCCGAACGCGACGAGCACCGATCCCTCGGCGTGCCGAGTGAAACCGCGAACGATGGAGACGGGCCGCAACGCATCGTGCGAACGACCCTGGGAGCGTTTGAAAGTCATCCCCGATTGTCGCCGCAGCTAAAAAGGGGCGCCATCGGCGCCCTTCCCTCCTCCCGGAGGGAGGAGGGAAGCGAAGCAGGGAGGGAGCGGCCCTGTCAGCGCGCTTCGCCTGCAAGGCGAAGCGGAAGCGCTAAAGCGCGAGTCGCAGCGCGAGAAAGGCGTTCAGCCCTTCTTGTGCTGCGAGGAGCGCTTGATCGCTTCGTTGATCTCCTTGATCGAGCGCTCGATCTCGGCATCGTCGAGCTCGTCCGGCGCCACGTCGGTGCCGAGCACGCTCGCCTGGATCGTCGACGCGAACACCGCCTCGCCGAGCGACGTCGTCTGGATGCCCATCGTGCTGTCGTTCTCGATCCCTTCCCACTCCATCGCCAGGACCGAGACGTTGTCGCACTTCGGGCCGCCGTTGCGCAGCGCCTGCTCGACGAGCTCGGGCACCGAGTCGGAGAGCGGCAGCGACGAGAGCTGATCGGTGATCTCGCTGTCGCTCACCGTCCCCCAGAGGCCGTCGGAGCAGAGCAGGAGCCGGTCGCCGGCCTGCATCAGCAGCGGGCCGACCGTGTCGACGACGGGCTTGCCCGGGCTGCCGAGGCAGGTGAACAGGACGTTGCGGTTGAAGCGGTCGCCCATCGGCACGACCTGGCTCATCGTCTGCTGCAGCTCGGAGTACGAGTGATCGCGGGTGCGCGCGATCAGCTTGTCGCCGCGAACCATGTAGAGGCGCGAGTCGCCGCAGTGCGCCCAGTAGGCGGCGTTGCCCTGCATCAGGCAGGCCACGATCGTCGTGCGCGGCGTGTCGATGAGCGCCTTCTGCGTCGCGTAGCGCAGGAGCTGATGATGGCCCGAGACGATCGCCTCGTGCAGGAAGCGGAGCGGATCGGGGAGCGTCGGCTTGCAGTCGCGCTGGAACATCGCGGCCAGCGTCTGCAAGGCGAGCTGCGAGGCGACCTCGCCGTCCGGATGGCCGCCCATGCCGTCGGCGAGGGCGAACAGGCCCGCGTCCCGCGTGTAGCAATAGCCCATGCGGTCTTCGTTCTTCTCGCGGCCGCCCTTGCGGCTGACTTGGTAGACGGAGAAGCGCATGGCAGCTGTTACGGGCGACGGGCAAGAGGAGGGTGAGGCGCCTTGGCGGGCCTCACGCCTTCGCGCTCGCGGTCAGGTTCTCGAGCTGGAGCTTCAGCCGCTCGCTGAAGCTGAGCTTGGTGTACTGCCGCTCGGTCTCGCGCGAGAGCTCCTTCTGCAAGGCGAACACGCTCTGCGGACGCGAGAGCGGGTCGAGCGACATGCACCACTCGGTGACCTCGATGAGGTTGTCGCTGTAGACGTTGCGAAGCCGCGAGAGCGACAGCGCCAGGCGATCCTTCTCGATCCGCTGCGGCGCGTCGTTGGGCGGATAGCCCTGCATGCACGCGTAGATGCAGGCGCCGATCGCGTAGATGTCGGTCCAGGGGCCGAGCGTGCCGTCGCGGCGGTACATCTCGGGCGCGGCGAAGCCGGGCGTGTACATCGGGCGGATGAAGTTGCCCTCCTTGCTCAGCACTTCGCGTGCTGCGCCGAAGTCGAGCAGGACCGCCTTGTTCTCGTTGGTGATGAAGATGTTGGCCGGCTTGATGTCCAGGTGCAGCATCTTGTGCTGGTGGACGATGCGCAGGCCGCGCAGTATCTCGTCGAACAGCGAACGAATCGTCGATTCTCGAAATACTTTGTCACGTTTGAGGTCGCGCGCGGTGACGATGAAATCCTGCAGGGTATCGCCCTGCAGGTAATTCATCACCATGTAGACGGTTTCGTTCTCGCGGAAGAAATTGAGCACCGAGACGACGCTCGTGTGCGATATCTGGGCGAGCGATCTGCCCTCTTCGAAGAAGCTCTTCAGGCCGAGCCGGTAGAGCGGCTGCTTTTCGGGCTTGACACGGGGCGTCAGCTCCCCCGGCGAGCGCTCCGCGAGCGACGACGGAAGGTACTCCTTCAGGGCGACCAGCTTGCGCTCTCCGTCTTCGCAGAGATAGACCACGCCGAATCCACCGGCCGCCAGTTTCTTGATGACCTGGTAGCCGCCCACGACCGTGCCGGAAGGCAATGGCGCGGGCTTGGGCTTTGACATAATCGACGTGAAATACGAGGGAAAAGCGCGTGGCAGTTTACAGCATGACCGGCTACGCAAATGCCTCGGCAAGCGCGCCGGCAGCGAGTGCGGCAGCATTGCACGAAGCGTCGCGCGGCAGCGCCGCCAAGGCTTCCCCGGCGCCCGCTTTCGCCGTCGAGATCCGTTCGGTCAACGGCCGCTTTCTCGACATCGCGATGCGCCTGCCCGACGAATTGCGCGGCCTCGAGCCCGCCCTCCGGGCGATGCTCACGGCGCGCTTCAAGCGCGGCAAGATCGAGCTGCGCCTGAGCGGGACCGGCGGCGCCGAAGGCAGCGTTCCCGAGCCGACGCCCGAGCAGCTCGCCCACCTCGCCCGGGTCGACGCCGGCGTGCGCGAGCACCTGCCGCAGGCGCGCGCGCTCTCGGTCCACGAGGCGCTGCAGTGGTGTCGCGGTGCGCCGGAGGCGCAGCCCGAGCACGCCGTTCTCGCGGCGGCCGAGCTCTGCGTCGAGCGCCTCGCAGTCGCCCGCGCGCGCGAAGGCGAGCGCCTCAGCGCCGTGCTCGCCGAGCGCGTCGCCCACCTGCGCGAGCTCGCGAGCGCGGCCGAGCCGCTCGTTCCCGGCGCCGTCGCGCGGATGCAGCAACGCTTCCTCGAGCGCTGGAAGGAAGCGCTCGACAAGGCCGGCGCGGCGCAGTCGGTCACGCGCGAGGCGATCGAGGAGCGCGCGCTCAACGAAGCGGCGGCCTACGCGATCCGGATCGACGTCGCAGAAGAGCTCGCCCGGCTGCGCTCCCACCTCGACGAGATCGCGCGCCTGCTCGACAAGGGCGGCGAGATCGGCAAGCGCCTCGAGTTCATCATCCAGGAGCTGCTGCGCGAGGCGAACACGCTCGGCTCGAAGTCGCCGTCGATCGAGATGACGGCCATCTCGGTCGACATGAAGGTGGCGATCGAGCAGCTTCGCGAGCAGGTGCAGAACGTCGAGTAGCGCTGGCGCGATGGTTACCGTCTTCGTCAGCCATCCGCCCGACAAGCTCGACACGTATTTCGGCGCGAAGGCGACCGAGGCGCTGACGGCGATCGCCCGGGTCCGCTTCAACGACGCGCCGGGCGATGCCTCGCTCGCCGACCTGATCGCCGCGGCGCGCGGCTGCGGCGCGCTGATCGCCTATCGCCAGACCGCTGCGCCCGAAGCGCTCTTTCGCGAGCTGCCGGAGCTGCTCGCCTTCATCCGCTGCGCGGTCGACATCCGCACCGTCGACGTCGCCGCGGCGAGCGCACACGGCGTCCTCGTGACGCAGGCGAGCCCGGGGTTCGTCGTCGCGGTCGCCGAGTGGGTGATCGCCGTCATGATCGATCTCGGTCGCGGCATCGGCCGCTACGCCGCCGCCGCGCGCGAGAACCGTCCGCTGACGCCGTTCGTCGGCCGCGAGCTGCGCGGCTCGACGCTCGGCATCGTCGGCCTCGGCCGCATCGGCGCGCGGGTCGCCGACCTGGCGCTGGCCTTCGGGATGCGCGTGCTCGCCACGACGCCCCAGGCGATCGACGATCGCGCCGGCCGCATCGGCCAGGTTCCATTGACGCAGCTGCTCGGCGAGTCGGACTTCGTCGTCTGCCTCGCGCCGGCGCAGGCCGATACCGACCGGCTGATGAACGCGACGGCATTCGCCGCCATGCGGCGCGGCGCGTTCTTCATCAACGCGTCGCGCGGCGAGCTCGTCGACGACGCGGCGCTGCTCGCGGCGCTCGACTCCGGACACCTCGGCGGTGCCGCGCTCGACGTCGGTCGCGCCCCCGACCAGATGCCGGCGCCGCAGTTCGTGCGCCACCCGCGCGTGATCGCGACGCCGCACATCGGCGGCCTGACGCAGGCCGCGATCGAGCATCAGGCGCTCGAGACGGTCGCCCAGCTCGCGCGGCTGCTCGAGGGCGAGATGCCCGTCGGCGCCGTCAATCCCGATCATGCGCATCGCTGGCGTCGCTGGCGCGACCGACGGCAGGAGGAAGGAACCGCATGACGATCTCCCGCTCGCCGTGGCCCGGCGCCTGCGACAGCCACATGCACGTGTACGAAGACGCCTATCCGCTCGCGGCCACGGCGACCTTCAAGCCCCCGCACGCGCCGGCTTCGGCGTACCGCGTCGTCCAGCGCGAGCTCAACCTCGCGCGCACCGTCGTCATCCAGCCGACCGGCTACGGCTTCGACAACCGCTGCACGCTGGCTGCCGTCGCCGATCTGGGCCCCGAGGCGCGTGCGGTCGTCGTGGTCTCGCCCGAGGCCGCGCGCGCGGAGCTCGACGCGCTGCACGAGGCCGGCGCGCGCGGCGTCCGCTACATGATGCTGCCGGGCGGCGTCCTGCCCTGGTCCGGGCTCGAGCCGACGGCCGCGGCGATCGCGCCGCTCGGCTGGCACATCGACCTGCAGCTCGACGGCCGCGAGCTGCCGCTGCACGAAGCGACGCTGCAGCGCTTGCCGTGCCGGCTCGTGATCGACCACGTCGGCCGATTCATGGGCCCGGTCGAGCCCGACAGCGAGCCGATTCGTTCGCTCTGCCGCCTGCTCGACAGCGGCAGGTGCTGGATCAAGATCTCGGCACCGTACGAAAGCTCGCGCAGCGGGCCGCCCGGATACGACGACATCGCCTGGATCGCCCGGCTCATCGCGCATCGGTATCCGGAGCGGTGCCTCTGGGCCAGCAACT
>DATIDZ010000292.1:0-4084 GCA_035456045.1 Caldimonas sp. | reverse complement strand
ATGATGCGGTGGTAGCGCAGCTTGGCGACGTCGAAGTCGTCGCCGCCGGTGCCCTTGCCGATGCCCGTGCCGAGCGCGGTGATCAGGGTCAGGATCTCGTTGCTGGTGATCAGCTTCTCGTAGCGCGCCTTCTCGACATTGAGGATCTTGCCGCGCAACGGCAGGATCGCCTGGAACTTGCGGTCTCGGCCCTGCTTGGCCGAGCCGCCCGCGGAATCGCCCTCGACGATGTAGATCTCGCAGAGCGCCGGGTCCTTCTCCTGGCAGTCGGCGAGCTTGCCGGGCAGGCCCATGCCGTCGAGCACGCCCTTGCGGCGCGTCATCTCGCGCGCCTTGCGCGCCGCCTCTCTCGCCCGCGCGGCGTCGACGATCTTGCCGCAGATGATCTTGGCGTCGGTCGGGTTCTCGAGCAGGTAGTCGTTGAGCGCCTTGCTGACCACGTCCTCGACCGGGCCGCGCACCTCGCTCGAGACCAGCTTGTCCTTGGTCTGGCTCGAGAACTTCGGCTCGGGCACCTTGACCGACAGGACGCAGGTCAGGCCCTCGCGCATGTCGTCGCCGGTGACCTCGACCTTGGCCTTCTTGGCGAGCTCGTTGTCCTCGATGTACTTGTTGATGACGCGCGTCATCGCCGCGCGCAGGCCGGTGAGGTGCGTGCCGCCGTCGCGCTGCGGGATGTTGTTGGTGAAGCAGAGGACGTTCTCGCTGTAGCCGTCGTTCCACTGCATCGCGACCTCGGACGTGATCGTCGAGTGCTGGTCGCTGTCCTTCTTGCCGGTCGCGTAGAAGACGTTGGGGTGCAGCACCTTCTTGCCGGTGTTGATGAACTCGACGAAACCCTTGACGCCGCCCGCGAACGCGAAGTCGTCCGACTTGTTGTTGCGCTCGTCGATCAGGCGGATGCGAACGCCGTTGTTGAGGAAGCTGAGCTCGCGCAGGCGCTTCGAGAGGATGTCGTAGTGGAAGTCGATGTTCGAGAAGATCTCGAGATCGGGCAGGAAGTGGACTTCGGTGCCCCGCTTCTCGGTCTCGCCGGTCACCTTCATCGGCGAGATCTGGACGCCGTTCTTGTCGACGATCTCGCGGTCCTGCGGCACGCCCTGGCGAAACTCCATGTAGTGCGCCAGGCCGTCGCGCCGCACCGTCAGGCGCAGCCACTTCGACAGGCCGTTGACGCACGAGACGCCGACGCCGTGCAGGCCGCCCGAGACCTTGTAGCTGTTCTGGTTGAACTTGCCGCCGGCATGCAGCTCGGTGAGCGCGATCTCGGCCGCAGAGCGCTTGGGCTCGTGCTTGTCGTCCATCTTGACGCCGGTCGGGATGCCGCGGCCGTTGTCGGTCACCGAGATCGAGTTGTCGGTGTGGATGGTGACGACGATGTCGTCGCAGAAACCCGCGAGCGCCTCGTCGATCGAGTTGTCGACGACCTCGAAGACGAGGTGGTGCAGGCCGGTTCCGTCGGACGTGTCGCCGATGTACATGCCCGGGCGTTTGCGCACCGCTTCCAGGCCCTCGAGGATCTGGATCGAGCCTTCGCCGTAGCTGGCGCTGTCGGTGTCGGCGACGCCGTCGCGCAGGGTCGCGCCGTCGAGCGGGCTCGGGGTCGATTTGCTCGCCACGTCGCCATGCGTGCCGGCGATCTCGGGTCGGGCGTCTTCCTGTTTTTCGTTGGAGGTCATCGAATGTTCTTGTGTTCTCACGCTCAGATCCGCATCGGCATGACGACGTACTTGAAGCCGGCCTGGTCGGGCACCGTGATCAGCGCGCTCGAGTTGGTGTCCTGCAGCTCGACCGTGACCATCTCCTGGCCCATGTTGGCGAGCGCGTCGATCAGGTAGGTGACGTTGAAGCCGATCTCGATCGCGTCGCCGCCGTAGTCGATCTCGAGCTCTTCCATCGCCTCTTCCTGCTCGGCGTTCGACGAGGCGATGCGCAGGGTGCCGGGCTCGATGTTGACGCGCACGCCCTTGAACTTGTCGCTGGTCAGGATCGCCGCGCGTTGCAGGCTCTGCAAGAGCGGCGAGCGGCCGAGGGTGACCCGGTTCTTGTGGTTCTTCGGGATGACGCGGTTGTAGTCGGGGAACTTGCCTTCGACGAGCTTGGAGACGAACTCCATGCCGGCGAAGGAGAACTTGGCCTGGTTGGGCGCGAAGCGCATCTCGATCGGCGCGTCGTCGTCCTTGAGCAGCCGCTGCAGCTCGAGCACGGTCTTCCGCGGCAGGATGACCTCCTGCTTCGGAATCTCGGTCTCGAGGGTGGCCTGGGCGAGCGCAAGCCGATGCCCGTCGGTCGCGACCAGCGTCAGGCTCTTGCCTTCGGCGACGAACAGGATGCCGTTGAGGTAGTAGCGGATGTCGTGCACCGCCATCGCGAAGTGGACCTGCGCGATCAGGTTCTTGAGCGTCTTCTGCGGCACGCTGAACATCGGCCCGAAGTCGGCCGACTCCTGCACCAGCGGAAAGTCGTCGGCCGGCATCGTCTGCAGCGTGAACCGGCTCTTGCCGCCGGCGAGCGTGAGCTTGGTCTGCGTCGACGACAGTGTCACCGTCTGGTCCGACGGCATCGAGCGCAGGATGTCGATCAGCTTCCTCGCCCCGACCGTGGTCGCGAAGTTGCTCGAGTCGCCGCCGAGTTCGGCGCTCGTCCGTACCTGGATCTCGAGGTCACTGGTCGTGAACTCGATCGTTCCGCCGGTCTTGCGAACGAGCACGTTGGCGAGGATCGGCAGCGTGTGCCGACGTTCGACGATTCCCGAGACGGCCTGCAATGCACCCAGAAACTTTTCTTGTGCTGCTTTCAAGACAATCATTTCAACCTCTTGAACTGGTCGTAGTTAGTAGGTGCGGATCGAATCTGTGGACAACGCCATTTTCCTTCCTTCGCTCAGCCACTTAGGTCCCGGCAAAGCCTGTCGACCGAGCCCTTGCGCCCAAGTGCGGCGAAGCGAACAACTCGAGCGCCCGAGCCGTTTCTGTGGACAGCTCGCAGTTGCGCTCGCAGTTGTCCCCAGCGTTGTGCCTTGACAGGAAGAGAAAGCGTCGGCTCGCACGTGTCGAAGAGGCTTAGCCCTTGAGCGTCTGCTCGAGCACGTGCAGCTGGTGGTTGAGGTCGGTGTTCTTCTGCCGCTCGGCCGCGATCTTGCGGACGGCGTGCAGCACGGTGGTGTGGTCGCGCCCGCCGAACAGCTCGCCGATCTCGGGCAGGCTCTTCTGCGTCATCTCCTTGGCGATGTACATCGCGATCTGGCGCGGCCGGGCGATCGAGGCGGGACGCTTCTTGGAGTACATGTCGGCGACCTTGATCTTGTAGAAGTCGGCGACCGTCTTCTGGATGTTCTCGACGCCGACCTGGCGGTTCTGGATCGAGAGCAGGTCCTTCAGCGCCTCGCGCGCGAGCTGGATGTTGATGTCCTTGTGGCTGAAGCGCGAGTAGGCGAGGATCTTGCGCAAGGCGCCTTCGAGCTCGCGCACGTTGGCGCGAACGTTCTTAGCGACGAAGAAGGCGACGTCCTCGGGCATCGGCGTCGCCTCCTGGTCGGCCTTCTTCATCAGGATCGCGACCCGCATCTCGAGCTCGGGCGGCTCGATCGCGACGGTGAGCCCGGCGTCGAAGCGCGAGGTGAGGCGCTCGTCGATGTCGACCAGTCCCTTGGGATAGGTGTCGCTCGTCATGATGATGTGCGCGCGCTTGGCGAGCAGCGCCTCGAAGGCGTTGAAGAACTCCTCCTGCGTGCGCTCCTTGCCGGCGAAGAACTGCACGTCGTCGATCAGCAGCAGGTCGAGCGAGTGGTACTTGGCCTTCAGCTCGTCGAAGGTCTTGCGCTGGTAGTTCTTGACGACGTCGGAGATGAACTGCTCGGCGTGCAGGTAGAGGATGCGCGCGTCGGGCCGGTCGGCGAGCAGCGCGTTGCCGACGGCGTGGATCAGGTGCGTCTTGCCCAGGCCCACGCCGCCGTAGATGAACAGCGGGTTGTACATGACGCCCGGCGCGCCGGCGACGTGCAGCGCCGCGGTGCGCGCCATCTGGTTGGCGCGGCCGGCGACCAGGGTGTCGAAGGTCAGCGCGGTGTTCAGCTTGTGCACGC
>DATIDZ010000291.1:0-8744 GCA_035456045.1 Caldimonas sp. | reverse complement strand
CAGTTCGCCGACTACATGCGCGGCTCGGTGCGCCTCAGCGCGCTGACCGGGCTGCGCGTCGCCTGGGTCTACACCCACGACTCGGTCGCGCTCGGCGAGGACGGGCCGACGCACCAGCCGGTCGAGCAGCTCGCCAACCTGCGTGCGATCCCGAACCTGACCCTCCTGCGTCCGGCCGACGCGAACGAGACGGCGGTGGCATGGAAGATCGCCCTCGAGGCGCGCGATCGGCCGGTGCTGCTCGCGTTGACGCGCCAGGATGTGCCGACGCTCGATCGCGGCCGCGTCGCGAGCGCCGACGGGGTTCGCCGCGGCGCCTACGTCCTGAGCGACGCCGGCGACGGACCGCCGGCGCTGATCCTGATGGCGAGCGGTTCGGAGGTCGGCCTCATCGTCGCCGCTGCCGAGCGCCTCGCCGCCAACGGCGTCGCCGTGCGCTGCGTCTCGATGCCGAGCTGGGACCTGTTCGAGGCGCAGCCGCAGCGCTACCGCGACGAGGTGCTGCCGCCCGCGGTGGCCGCGCGCCTGGCGGTCGAGCTCGGCGTGCGCCAGGGCTGGGACCGCTACGTCGGCGCGCGCGGCGACATGATCGGCGTCGAGCGCTACGGCGCCTCGGCGCCGGCCGGCGTGCTGCTCGCGAAGTACGGCTTCACGGTCGACGACGTCGTCGCCCGCGCCAAACGATTGCTCGCGTCGTGACCATGTCGCGCGCTCCGCTTGGCGCCGGCCCGGAGCACCTGCCGCCCGCGGACGCCACCCATCACGAGCTGCTCGCGCACGGCACCCTGTGCGCTCTGCAGCGCTCCTCGTTCGAGTACTTCGTCAACGAATGCGGTCCGGACAACGGACTGATCCTCGACAAGACCGCAGCCGGCTGGCCGGCCAGCATCGCCGCGAGCGGAATGGGCCTGACGGCTTACCTCGTCGGCGTGAAGCTCGGCTTCATCGACCGCGCGGACGCCGTGCGGCGGACCTTGAAGATGCTGCGTTTTCTCGCTGCGAGCCCGCAGGGCAACGCGCCGGACGCCACCGGCTACAAGGGCTTCTACTACCACTTCCTCCACCTCGGCAGCGGCCGGCGCGACTGGAACTGCGAGCTGTCGAGCATCGACACCGCGCTTCTCATCGCCGGTGCGCTCGCTGCCGCGGAGTACTTCGACGGCACCGCCGCGGGCGAGCCCGAGATCCGCGAGCTGGCGAGGTTCCTCTTCGAGCGGATCGAGTGGGACTGGATGCTCGCAGGCGACGCCACGCTGAGCCATGGCTGGCGCCCGGAGCAGGGCTTCCTGCCGTACCGCTGGGAGGGCTACGACGAGGCGCTGATCCTCTACCTGCTGGCGCTCGGCTCGCCGACCCATCCGATCGGCCGCGAGAGCTACGACGCGTGGTGCCGAACCTACGAATGGAAGCGGATCTACGACATCGACCTCCTCTATGCCGGACCGCTCTTCGTCCATCAGATGTCGCACATCTGGTGCGACTTTCGCGGCATCCGCGACCTGTTCATGGCGGAGCACTCCTCGGACTACTTCGAGAACAGCCGTCGCGCGACGATGGTCCAGCAGCAGTACGCGATCCGCAACCCGCTCGGCTTCAAGCACGTCGGCGCGCACTGCTGGGGGGTCACGGCGAGCGACGGCCCGGGGTTCGTGACCAAGAAGGTCGGAGGGATCGAGCGGACGTTCTACGACTACCTGGCGCGCGGCGTACCCTTCGGACCCGACGATGGAACCCTGGCGCCGTGGGCGGTCGCCGCCTCGCTGCCCTTCGCGCCGGAGATCGTCGCGCCGACGATCTCGCATTTCGCCGGGCTTCGACTCGACGTCGAGAACCCGTACGGCTTCAAGGCATCGTTCAACCCGGTCTTCCATGACGACGAGAGCGCCAAGGTCGGCTGGGTTTCGCCGTACCACTTCGGGATCAACGAAGGTCCCACGCTGCTGATGATCGAGAACCGGCGCAGCGCCTTCGTGTGGTCGCTGATGCGGCGCTGTGCGCCCCTCGTGGCAGGTCTGCGCGCCGCCGGATTCAGCGGAGGGTGGCTCGACGACGCGACACCTTGAGAGGAGCGCGACCTACGGACGAGTTGGGGCGACTCGGAGGCATGGATGGACCTTCGCGGCATGGAAGTCTTCGTTCGCGTCGTTCAGGAGAAGAGCTTCTCCGCCGCGGCCGAGCGTCTCAGGGTGTCGAAATCTGTCGTCAGCAAGCACGTCAGGCGCATGGAGACGTCGCTCGGCGTCCGATTGCTGAATCGAACGACTCGCTGCGTCAGCCTCACCGAAGCGGGGACGTCGCTGTACGAACAGTGCGCCCGCATCGTGGCTGCGGCAGAAGAGGCCGAGGCGAGTGCCCGGAGCCTCCATCGCGAAGCCCGCGGCACGCTGCGGGCGAGCGTCCCGGTCGCCCTCGGGGTGCTCCACGTCGCGGGACTGCTGCCGCGGCTGCTCGCCGAGCATCCCGCCCTGGCGCTGGACCTCACGTTCGCGGACGGGGCGGTGCACCTCGTCGACGACGGTCTCGACGCCGCGATTCTCATCACCGACGAGCCGGCGGGCGGATGGGTCGCACGTAAGCTCTGTTCGAACGTTCGACAGGTGTGCGCGGCGCCCGCCTACTTTCGCCGCTGCGGGGTTCCCGACCATCCCATCGATCTGAAGGCCCACAACTGCCTCGTCCACACGGTGTCCGGCGCCGAGCGGGACTGGTCCTTTTCCGGTCCGGAAGGCGAGGCCCGGGTCGTCGTCAGCGGCAATCTTCGGCTCGACAACGAGAACGCGATCCGCCACGCGGTCCTGGCCGGGTACGGCATCGGCTTGCTGCCGCGATACCTCGTCGGCGCCGATCTCGAGGCAGGTCGACTCCACTCGGCTTTGACGGGCTGGCAATCGACGGACAAGGGCATCTACATCGCCTATCCGTCGAATCGCCACGTACCGGCCAAGGTTCGCGTGTTCGTCGACTTTCTGGTCGACCATTTCGCGCCGGTCCCGCCCTGGGATCGACCGTCCTCTGAAGCCGAAGCGTGAACAGTGTTGTTCCCGGCGCCTCGAAACGAGTGCCGCGCCGCGGGGTCTGAACAGTTTCACGCAGCGGCGCGTGCCCGCGCGGCCTCGTCGCTCAGCGAACCGTTCAACAGGAGCAACGCCATGCATTTCCAACACTCGAGATTCGCTTCCGCTACGGTCGCGGCGGTCGCCGCCGCAGCCCTCGCGACGCCTGCCCTGGCCCAGGACAAGAGCAGCCCATCGGCCGAGACCATCAAATCCGCGGCGACGAGCGCTTCGGGATCGAAGTCGACGGCGACTTCGGCCACCGAGAAAATCACGGTCCTCACGCCGATGCTGATGCTGGTGCCGACCACCTTCACCGTCGACAACGTCACGAAGAACGGCTGCTGGGTCAAGCTGTACGACCAGAAGAACTATCAAGGCGACAGCTTCACGCTCGCCGGACCGATCGACCTGGCACAGATGACGGGTCCGTTCGGTTTCAACTGGGAAAACAAGGTCAAGAGCCTGAAGACAGGTCCCAAGACCAGCCTCACGATCTACGACAACCGCAATTTCAAGGACCAGGACAAGACGATCGCCTACAGCACGAACGTGGCGGACATGAGCAAGCAGTTGGGATACCTCGACGACTTCAGGTCGATGAAGATGACGTGTTCCTGACAGGAGCCCGTCGGGACATGCGCCTTTCTGATCACTCGGGAGCCAATCATGAAGACCAGCCATTCGAAGATTCGCGGTCGCCGCGCGGCCGCGCTGTTTCTCGTCGCCGGCACGCTCGGAAGCGCAGCGGCGCTCGCAGATTCTCTGTACCAGGCCGACCGTGCATATTGCCTGTCGCCCGATGCGCGGGAAAACCAAGCGCTCTGCCTGAGGGAAGCCGCGGCAGCTCGCGCCGAGCGGCACCCCGGCGAGTGGAAGCGCGAGGCCCGCGCACCCCGAACGCACGGCGCGAGCGCCAATGAAGGGGCGAGCGGCGCGAAGGCAGCGGCGAGCGGCCCGGCGTAGTCGTACCGATGCAGCGTGGCGATCAGCGCCGACGCAGCGACAGTTTCCACAGGGCACCCGACGGCGCCGCCGCCAGCGGGTCGCCACGCACGAAGACGATGTCGTCCCCCGTCGGCGACCATGCGGGAAAGGAGGAGGCGATCGAGCCGAACGTCAGTTGCTGGCGGTTCGAGCCGTCGATCCGCATCGCCCAGATCTGGCTCTCGCCGGAGACGGCGCTGGCGAAGACGATGTGCTTGCCGTCCGGAGAAGGAAACGGCGTGACGCAGGGCGTGAGCTCGTCGCGGTCGCTGACGGGTCGCGCCGCGGCGCCGTGTCGGGCCTCCTGCTCGAACACGCGATCGTCGCCCGAGCGGCGAGAGTGAAAGACGAGGCGGTGGGTGTCGGGAACGAACCACGGTTGATCGCCGAAGTCGCGATTGATCGTCAGCGGCTGAACGATCTCGCCGACTCGCCCGACGAAGAGGTGCGGCCTTCCCGAACCGATGATCCTGAAGAACGAGAACTGCCCATCCATCGCCGGCGACGCCGTCGGACCGTCGTCGGCCTCGTCCGCGGCGGGCTGCGTCAGCGGCTCGATGAGGCGGCGCGCCAGATCCGCGAGCCAGATCGCGGGCCGGCCGGCGCGATCGCTGACGAACGCAAACCTGTCGCGACCGAAGAAAGCGACCCGACCTTGCACGGTCCTCGCTCCCTCGTTGCACAGTGCGAGCGCTTCGGTCTGGCCGGCGAGGTCGCCGGCGACGTGCAGCCGATGCAGCGCCGAGCCCGACGGAGTCTTGCGCTCGAAGACGATCGTGCGTGCGTCCGCGTCCCACTGCGGGCGCAAGTCCACCGCCGGACCGGACGTGATCCGGGTCGGCTCGTGGACGTCGAAGTCAGCCATGGACTCTCCGCTGGGGGCGCGCCATCGCTCGCTCACGGCAGCGAATACGCCACGAACGCATCGCTCAAGTCCGTTCCCGCGGCGCCATGGCCACCCGCGCTCACGACCACGTACTGCTTTCCGTCGGCCCGATAGGTCATCGGCGTGGCCTGACCGCCCCCCGGCAGGCGTGCCTCCCACAGCTTGCGCCCGCTCGTCTCCTCGTAGGCACGCAGGTAGTTGTCGAGCGAGCCGCTGTAGAAGACGACGCCGCCCGCCGTGACCAATGGGCTGCCGAAGCCCGGCATGCCCATCGGGAAGGGGATCGGCAGGAAGCTCGGCATGCGATCGCGCGTCGTTCCGTTGCGATGCATCCAGTTGACCTTGCCGGTGCGCAGGTCTGCGCTCGCGATCGCGCCCCACGGCGGCGCCTGGCAAGGCAGGCCGAGCGGCGACAGGAAAGGACCCGACTTGATGGCGTACTTGGCGCCGTAGTTTTCGTTGAAGTGCTCCTTCTGACCCTCGGTCACGACGTTCGCCTCCGCTCCCGGCCGCGGCACGAGCTGGTAGGTGAATGCCATGTGGACCGGAACGCCCACCAGCGCCTGGCGAACCGGATCGACCGCGACGCCGCCCCAGTCGAAGACGCCGAGGTTGGACGGATAGGTCAGCGTCTCGTGCGTCGCCGGGGGCGTGTACGGGCCCTGGTAGTCCATCGACTTGAAGACGATCCGGCAGACAAGCTGGTCGAACGGCGTCGCACCCCACATGTCCTTGTCCGTGAGGCGCGGCGGCATGAAGCTGAGCGCGGATCTCGGTTGCGTCGGCGAGACGTGCTCGTCCGGCAGCGTGCTCGCCGGGACCGCCGTCTCCTCGACCGGCAGCGCCGGCTTGCCGCTGCGCCGGTCGAGGACGTAGACGTCGCCCTGCTTGGTCGGCTGCACGAGCGCGGGCACTTTGGAACCGTTGATCTCGAGGTCGACGAGGGTCGGCTGCGCCGGCATGTCGCGATCCCAGAGGTCGTGGTGGACGCCCTGGAACGACCAGCGCAATTTTCCGGTCGCCAGGTCGAGCGCGACGACCGAGCTCGTGAAACGCTCGACAGCCGGGCTGCGGTTCGCGCCGAGCTGGTCGGGCGACAGGTTGCCGAGCGGGAAGTAGACGATGCCGAGCTGCTCGTCGACGCTCGGCGGTGCCCATGCATCCGGCGTGTTCGGCGTGTAGGTCTGGCCGTAAGCAAGCGGCGCATTCGGGTCGGCCCTGCCGAGGTCCCAGCTCCAGACCAGATGCCCGTCGGCGACGTCGAACGCGCGGATCACGCCCGAGGGGTTGTCGACCGATTCGTTGTCGTTGATCGAGCTGCCGATGACGATGAGGCGGGCCGTCACGACCGGCGGCGAGGTCTCCATGTAGTAGCCGCGCCTGAACTCGCCGATGCCGACGGTCAGGTCGACGACGCCGTTGTCGCCGAAGCCGGCGCACGGTTGGCCGGTGGCCGCGTCGAGCGCGAAGAGGCGAGCGTCGATGCTCGGCAGGATGACACGCTTCCGGCAGGTCGCCGCGTTCGCCGACGCGACCGTGACCCCGGCGCTGCCCGCCGGGTGCGACGCGCCTGCCGCTAATGCCGGCACCGAGGCGTGGCCGGCGACTGCCGGCGCGAGGGTAGCGTCGTGATAGGCGAGCCCGCGACAGTTGAGGTGCTGGAAGTCGTGGCTGACCTCGATCTTCGGATCGAACTCCCATCGCTTCTGGCCGGTCGCCGGGTCGAGGGCGATGACGTGGTCGTGCTTCGAGCACAGGTAGAGGGTGTCCCCGACCTTGAGCGGCACGTTCTCGGCCGTCGTTTCCTCCGGATCGTCCGGCCTCTTCTTGTCGCCGGTATGGAATGTCCACGCGACCTTGAGATCACCGACATTGCCCGGCGTGATGTCGGCGAGCGTGGAGTAGCGCTGCCCCTGGGGTGTGCCGCCGTAGACCGTCCAGTCGTCGGCGGCCGGCGTCGGCGCCGCCGGCAGCGTGCCGGCAGCGAGCGGGCCTCGCATCTCGCCGGGGACGTCGAACGGATCCTGGGTCATCGAGATCAGGCCGACGGCCAGGACGAGGAGCGCGGCCGCGCTCAGCCCTGCGCGCGCCGCGAACCAGGGCGCCCGGGTCAGACGCCAGCGGCGATCGGCGGCGAGCGCGGAGGGGGTGGCAGGCCCGGCGGGCGGATTGACATCGACCTCCACCCGACGGTCCGACGTCCGGCCGCTGAGCAACCGACTCACCCACGGCGAGAGCAACCAGAGGCCGACCAGCCAGAAGAGCGCCAGCCGCGGCGCGAGTGCCCAGCGGTCGAGGCCGACTTCGGATAGCGCCCAGACAAGCGTGAAGGCGAGAAGCGCGGCGTAGATCCACAGCGCGGCACGCCGGCGGCCGATCAGGAAGGCGCCGGTCAACAGCCAGCCGATGCCGAGGCCGACGTAGGCCCAGGTACCGCCGAGCGTCGCCAGCCGAACTCCACCGCCGGCGAGCAGCAAGCCCAACACCAGCATTGCCCACCCCGTCGCTGTTGCTGCCATGAACGTGCTCCAAAGCATCTCCGATCAATAGCCGTTGGCAAACGGCGTGCGGAGCGCGTGAGACGTTTCTATCAATACTTGATGTATTGAACAAATATCATGTCTTGAGGTAATACCGGACATGCCCGCCAAGGCAACAGGTCTCAGGGTGGCGTCGCGACGCCGAGCGCCGGCGCGATCTGCTGCGGCGACTGCCAGGGGGCGGGCGCGCGCGACCGCGTGCTGTAGTCGACAAAGCTCAACGTCATGAGAAGCAGCAGCGTCGCGAGGCCGACGGCGGCAGCGGTTCGCGTCGTCGCCGAGGCGCGGCGCAGCTGCATGAAGATCCAGACGACGAGCGCGGTCTTGATCGTCGCGATCGCGACGCCGGCGAGGGCATTGCCGACGCCGAGCTTCAGGTAGGCGCTGCCGAGGCTTGCCAGCATCAGCGCGATGAGCGCGACCCAGGTTGCCACCAGATCGCGCACCTCGCCGCGAAAGTCGGTCCTGTCGTCGCCATCGGTTCTGTTCACGAGTGACGCTCGACCAGATAGAGGAGGGGGTAGAGGAAGATCCAGACCACGTCGACGAAGTGCCAGTAGAGGGCTGCGACCTGCAGCCGTGGCGGATGCGCCCAGCCGCTCGCGTGCTCGGTGCCCGCCGCGAAGGCCGCCATCAGAACGATGCCGATCGTCAGGTGCACGGCATGCAGGCCGGTGGTCATGAAGTAGAGAAGGAAGAACAGCTCGGCACCCGGCGTCGACGCGAGGGCGAAACCGGCGCCGGGAAATAGGTGCTCTGCCCACTCGTTGCGGTATTCGGTACCTTTGACGACCAGGAAGACGACACCGAGCACCGCCGTGGCCCAGAGCAGCCGCGCCACCCAGCGGCGTCGGTCGTGCTCGGCCGCGGCGACAGCGAGCGCGACGGTGAAGCTGCTGGTCAGCAGCACGGCGGTGTTGATCGTGCCGAGCAGGACGTCGGTGCGGCGGCTGGCGAGCGCGAACCCGTCGCTCCAGTGGATGCGTCCGTAGAGGTAGGCGAAGAAGAGGCCGCCGAAGAACAGGATCTCGGTGGCGATGAAAACCCACATGCCGAGCTCGGCGGTCTCCATTCGCAGCGCGGCTTCGGCGTGGCGCGGCGTCCGTGCGGCGTCGGCGATCGGGGCGGTGCGTGCGCTCATCTCACGCCCGGCGTCATGGCACCGCCACCGGCGCGGCGCGACGGGGCTCGGCGGCTTCCGGGTCGTAGCCGTAGACGCCTTCGGGGGCCTCCGGCTCGACCTCGAAGTTGTGCGTCGGCGGCGGCGACGCCGTCTGC
>DATIDZ010000290.1:0-7048 GCA_035456045.1 Caldimonas sp. | reverse complement strand
GGCGTCGGCTACCTCATCCTGCAGGCCGAGGGCGCGTTCGACATCAACACCGTGATGGCCGGCATCCTCGTCCTGACCGCGTTCGCGCTCGCCCTCGATGCGGGCGTCGGCCGGATCGAGCGGCGCCTGATGCGCTGGCAGCCGGCGGCCGGCGAGACCGAGAAGCTCTGACGCGACGCATGGCCCACACACTGTCCAGCGAGCTCGCGCAGACGTATCGGCAGATCGAGGCGCTGCTGATGCTGACCCGGTGCCTGCCGCTGCGCCAGCCGCTGCCGCCGATGCGCGGCGCGTCGATCAGCCCCGACCTGGCGCTGCTGCTCCACGAGCTCGTCCACACGCACCACCCGGCGCTGGTGGTCGAGCTCGGCGCCGGCGTCTCGACGCTCGTCATCGGCTACGCCCTCGAGAGCGCCGGAACCGGGCGGCTGATCACCTTCGAGCACGACGAGAGGCATGCGCAGCGAACTCTTGGCTGGGTGCGGCGGCACGGCCTCGAGCGCCGGGTCCATGTCGTCCACGCCGGGCTGCAGGAGACGCGTCTGGCGGGCGAGGCGTGGCAGTGGTACGGGCCCGAAGTCGAGGAGACGCTGGTCGGCCAGCGCGCGGGGCTGGTGTTCATCGACGGCCCGCCGGGATCGCTGCAGCCGCTCGCGCGCTATCCGGCGCGGCGCAGGCTGGCGCCGTTCCTCGGCGACGAGGCCGTCATCGTCCTCGACGACGTCGCCCGTCCCGACGAGTGGGCGATCACCGAGCGCTGGCTGCGCGACGACCCGCGCCTGACGCTGCAGCGCATCGCGCACGAGAAGGGCACGGCGATCCTGACGCGCTCGCGCTGAACGGCGCTCACATGTGCTTGAAGAGGTGCGCGTAGCCGGCGCTGACGCGCAGCGTCTCGGGCCGGTTCTTCAGCTTCAGGTCGAGCTGGCCGGTGATCGAGCGGCGCACGCTGTGGACGGCGTGCATGTTGACCACCACGCCTCGATGGACCTGCCAGAACGCGGCGGGATCGAGCCGGGCGACGAGCTCCTTCAGCGGCGTCGTGATGAGCGATTCGCCGCTCGCGGTGACGACTGCAATGTACTTGTTGTCGGCGCGGAAGTAGCACACGTCGTCGACGGCGATGAACTGGATGTCGCGGCCTTGCAGCACCGTGATCCACTGCAGCTTCTCGCCGCTCGGGCGCTGCAGCTGCTCGATCAGCGCGCCCAGGTCCGCCGGAGGCCGGCTGAGTCGCTCGCGCACGCGACCGACCGCCTGGGCCAGGCGCGCCGTGTCGATCGGCTTCAGGAGGTAGTCAACCGCGCCTTGCTCGAACGCCTGCACTGCGTACTGATCGAACGCCGTGATGAACACGATGTGACTGCGGGCGCCTGCGATGCGCGCCACCTCGAGGCCCGTGAGCCCGGGCATCTGGATGTCGAGGAAGAGCACGTCGGGGTGGCTCGCCTCGATCTCGCGCAGCGCCGCGACGCCGTCGTGCACCGGCTCGAGCAGCGTCAGCCCGGGCCACAGGCGGACGAGCTCCTCGCGCAGTTCCGCGGCGAGCAGCGGCTCGTCCTCAACGATCAGGGCGGTGGTCATCGGCAAAGGTCTCCTGAACGAGCGGCAGTTCGAGGATGAAGATCGCGAGGCCATCGCCCAGCGGCTGCACCACGAGCGTCGCCTCGCGCCCATACAGCTCGTCGAGGCGCTCGCGCAGCCGGGCGAGGGTCGGCGTCGTCGCGTCGGCGGCGACGCCGATCGCCGGCGCCGGCTCGACCGGCGCCAGGCGGACGCGCAGGCGCGGCGTGCGCGGGATCGCGTCGCCCGAGGCGACCGGCTCGGCGCTCAGCTGCCAGGGGATCGAGCGGGCGCGCGGCAACGCCAGCATCTCCTGAAGCAGCGGCAGGACCAGCATCGCACCGAGCGCGCTCTGCGTGGCGAGCGGCGACGTCGCGACGTCGACCTCGATCGGCGCGCCGATGTGGCGCTGCACGCGCAGCCATGCGCTTGCGAGCGCGAACTCGCGCTCGACCATCGAGGTCGCCGCGGTGCCGACCGGCAGCATCGCGCGCAGCAGTGCGATCAGGTCGGCCAGCATCAAGTCGGCCGCCTGCGGGTCGCGCTCGTGCAGCTCGCCGATGCGGCTCAGCGCGTCGAACAGGAACTGCGGCTCGACGCGCGCCTGCAGCGCCAGCAGCCGCGCCGCGAGCAGCTTCTGGCGGTCGCGGATGCGGTCGGCCTCGGAACGCTGGATTCGCTCGAGCGCGTGCTGGGTCGTCCGCCAGTAGGCGTAGACGGCCATGCACAGGCTGCCCTGGGCGAGCAGGAACTTCACCCGGAACTGGTTGAACCGCCACGTGCCGAAGGCGTCCGCGCCGAGCGCGTCGAGCAGCGTCGACGCGAGCCAGCCGAGCGCGAGCGCCGCCGCATACGCGGGCACCGGGCGAACGCCGTCGCGATACGCTTCGTCGGCGACCATGGCCGCGAACAGCAACGGCACGAGGGTGATCCAGCGGCCGCCGAGCAGGTCGCCGATCAGGATGCTCAAGCCCGATCCGCGGAAGAGGAGGATCACTCCACCGTTGGGCGCCAGCAGCGCCGCCAGCACGGCGAACAGCGCGGCGAGCGCGACCTGGCGCCAGCCGAAGCGGCGCCACGCGCCGGCGATCCAGTGGCCGGGCCGCGCCCATGGCTTCGACGCGCCCTTCACGAACGCGAGCGGCGCGGCGATGCTCACGAAGCCGCCAGCGGCAGCTCGATCATGGCGACGACGCCGCGCGGCTCGTTGACGCGCAACGTGAGCTGCGCCGCCGCGCCATACATCGAGCGCAGGCGCGCGCGAATGTTCGCGAGTCCGGTGCCGGCGCCGAGGCTCGTGCCGAGGCCGCGCCCGGTGTCGGCGACCTGCACGCGCAGCGTCGTCGGGTCGCTCGTCGCGGCGATGCGGATCGAGCCGCCTTCGAGCAGCGGATGCAGGCCGTGCTTGAGCGCGTTCTCGACCAGCGTGAGCAGCATCATCGGCGGCACGATGCGGTCGCCGAGCGCTTTCGGCACGTCGAAGTCGACCTTCAGCCGCGGCCCCATGCGAACCTGGTGCACGCCGAGGAACGCGCGCACGACCTCGACCTCGCGCTCGAGCGTCGGCCGCTCCTCGCGCAGGCGCGGCAGCGCGCTCTCGAGGTAGCGCAGCAGGTCGGCGAGCATCGCGCGCCCGGCGCTGCCGTCGGTGCGCAGCAGGCGGCGAACGTTGGCGAGCGAGTTGAAGAGGAAGTGCGGCTCGATCTGCGCCTGCAGCAGCTGCAGCCTGCCCTCGGCGAGCTCGCTCTGCAGGCGCAGCCGCTCGACCTCGGCCTGGTGCAGCGACTCGGCCGCCCGCGCGAATCCGAGCCGGTATTCATTGAGGAAGGCGACCAGCGCGGCGATCACGAGGAGCCACTGCTGCGTCCCGAGCTCCTGCCCCGGCAGCGTGGGCTCGCAGCCGCACAGGCTCGCCCACCAGCGCCGCACCATCCAGCCGGCCCAGACGGCTCCGGCGACCGTCGCAACGAGCAGCGGCCAGCGGATCCAGCGGGCGAGCGGCAGCACCTGCTGGGCGACCGCGACGATCAGGACGGTCGGCGCGATCCCGGCGAAGTTGGGCCACCACAGCCGGTACACATCGCCCCATTCCTCGAGGTCGAGCGGGATCACGATCAGCCGGTCGAGCTTGATCTGGAACAGCGTCGTCAGCAACGACAGGCCGAAGGCGAGGAGAACCCAGCGTCCGGCGATCTGGATCGCGGACGCACGTCGGCGGATCAGGAGCGGAAGCATGGGCGGTCGGGGAGAGAGCCTGGGCGATGACTGTGCGGGCCGGCCGCGGAAAAGTCCATCGCGGTCCGACGAGCGCCCCGGACGAACGGTGTGAACCCGCGGCGGCGCCGACGAACCCCCGATTTCGGCCGACGAACGCTCGCCCAAGCGCGTGCTAGGGACGAAGGGGCATGGACGCGCATCGCCTCAGCCGTCACACTGCGCGCCGCGCTGAATCCGCGCGCCCCGGGGATCCACGATGCATTGCCGACCGCTGCTCGCCGCCGCTGCGCTCATCGTGTCGCAGACCGCCGAAGTCCAGGCACAGGACTCGACGCGCCCGGAGCAGGTGCTCGAGAAGGTGAGGATCACCGGGTCGAACGTGCCGCGGCGCACCGACAGCGAGACGCCCGCCCCGGTGCAGGTCGTCACGCGCGAGGAGATCGTCCGGTCCGGCGCGGCCTCGCTCCAGGAGGTTCTCCAGAGGCTCCCCGCCAACAACGTCGGCACGTTCAACGACGGCACCACCGTCGACACGTACGGCGCGGCAACGGTGTCGCTGCGCGGGCTCGGCCCGGGGTCGACCCTCGTCCTCATCAACGGCCGCCGCGTCGCGCCGTTCGGCTTCACCGGCAAGGCGACCTACGTCGACGTCAACCAGATCCCGGTCGCCGCGATCGAGCGCGTCGAGGTGCTGCTCGACGGCGCGTCGGCGATCTACGGCTCGGACGCGATCGCCGGCGTCGTCAACGTCATCCTGCGCCGCAGCTACCGCGGCATCGAGGTCGCCGGTGGCCTCGGCACGTCGACGCACGGCGACGCGGACGAGCGGCGCGCGAGCGCGACGTTCGGCGTCGGCGATCGCGGCGCCGACGGCTACAACGTGTTCGCGAGCGTGTCCCACGTCGACCAGGACGCGGTCAAGGCGAGCGCGCGCTGGCACACGCAAAGCTATGACCTGCGCGGCTTCGGCCTGCCGGACCTGCGTTCCCCCCAGTCGTACCCCGGCAACCTCTACACGAGCGACAACCGGAGGTTCCTGCAGCCGCTTCCGGGCTGCGCGACGATCGGCGACGCCACGTCGGCAAATCCCGGCCAGTGCCTCTACGACCACACGCGCGACAGCGACGCCGTCGTGCGCTCGCGGCGCGACGCGCTCTTCGTCGCCGGCAACGCGGCGCTCGGCGGCAGCGGCTTCGAGCTGTTCGGCGACGCTGCGTTCAGCCGCAACGTCTTCGCCGGCCAGCACTACACCATCGCGAGTACCAACCTGCTGGCTGTCCGCGAGATCCTCCCCCGGCCGTTCATCACCCTGCCGGTCGGGCATCCGCAGAATCCGAGCGCGGGCGAGGTCGCGCTGCGCACGCGCTTCGCCGACCAGCCGCTCGTCGTCACGCCGACGACGGACACCGAGCGCATCGTGCTCGGGCTGCGGCGCGACGGCTGGGCCGGCTGGGACGTCGAGAGCGCGCTGCTCTGGTCGCATTCGCACACGCGGACGACGACGACCGGCTCCATCCGCCACCCCGTCCTCACCGGCGAGATCCTCGATGCCAACGGCGTCGCGCCGCCGACATTTCGCTTCGGCGACCCGGCGGCGAACGACCCGGCGCTGATGGCGCGCCTGTATCCGCAGCTCGTCGACCTCGGCCGCACGTCGACGGCGTCGATCGACGTTCGCGGCTCGCGCGACCTGTTTCGTCTTGGCGCCGGCCGCTGGGCCCAGCTCGCCGTGGGGGCCGAGCTGCGGCGCGAGCGCTTCGACATGCAGCCCGATCCGCTCACCGCCGCCGGCGAGATCGTCGGGATCTTCGCGCCGACGGCGGCCGGGAGCCGGACGGTGGCGTCGGCGTACGGCGAGCTCGCGCTGCCGCTCACGGCGACCGTCGAAGGGACGCTCGCGGCGCGGTGGGACCACTACAGCGATTTCGGATCGACCGTGAACCCGAAGTTCGGCGTGAAGTGGAGGGCAGCGCCGAACGTCGCCTTGCGGGCGACGTATTCGTCGGCGTTTCGCGCGCCCGCGCTCTCCGAGACGTCGCAACAGCCCGTGCCCGGCGGCGCGCCGGTCCGCGATCCGAAGCTGTGCCCGGTGCCCGATCCGGTGAACCCGAACTGCGACATCTTCGTTCCGGCGGTCTCGAGCGGCAACCCGGCACTCAAGCCCGAGCGGGCGTGGAGCGCCACCGCCGGCATCGTCTTCGAGCCCTGGCGCGACACCTCGTTCACCGTCGACGCCTTCAGCATCCGTCGCCGCGACCAGATCGACTACATCGATCCTGCGTTCCTGCTCGACCACGAGGCCGACTATCCCGGCTACGTCGTCCGCAATCCCGACGGCACGCTCAAGCAGTTGAACGTCCAGTACACCAACCTCGCCGAGTCGCGCGTCTGGGGCATCGACATGAGCGCCCGCGCGAGGACGACGATCGCGAACGTCGGCAACCTCGGCATCGACGGCAGCTACGAGTGGCTGCCGCACTACTGGGTCGCGCAGACTCCGGGATCGCCGCTCGTCGAGTGGGCGGGGTTCTACGAGCAGCCGAAATCGCGCGCCCGCGTCGCGCTCAGCTTCGATCGCGGACCGTGGCGGTCGTCGCTCGCCTGGAACTACACCGCCGGCTACCAGCGCGCTTCCACCGGGTCCGACCCGAGCTGCCCCTACGCGACGACGACACCGGCGCTCTGCAGCGTCGGCAGGTGGTCGACGTTCGACGCCTTCTTCGGCTACGCCGATCCGAAGTTCGAGATCGGGCTGGTCGTCAACAACGTCGGCAACGTCCAGGCGCCGTTCGACGAGCGTTTCGCGCGCAGCTACGCGACCGCCTACGACCCCGCGTACCACAGCGCGGTCGGGCGCTTCTTCCGCCTGACCGCCAAGTACGTCTTCCGCTGATCGCTGCGCTCCCTACATCGCGCGAAACCGCGCCGCCTGCGCCTCGCTCACGGGCAGTGTCTCGCCGCGCTGCTTCAGTTGAATCGACAGGCGCCCCTTGAGGTCGCGATGCAGGCCGGCGATCGCGTTGGCGTTGACCACGGTGTTGCGGTGGATCTGCCAGAACACGGCCGGGTCGAGCTGATCGAGCAGCTCGCGCAACGTCACCCGGATCAACGACTCGCCGTCGGCAGTGACAACGGAGGTGTACTTGTTGTCGGAGCGGAAGTAGCAAACCTCGGCGACCGGGATCAAGCGAACCCCCTTCCCTTGCGAGGCAGTGATCCACTGCAGATGGCCGCTTTCGCGGGATTCGCTGAGGCGCTCGAGCAACCC
>DATIDZ010000289.1:0-4008 GCA_035456045.1 Caldimonas sp. | reverse complement strand
GGCGCCGGCGACGATGCCGCGCTCGCCGAGCAGCGCCGTCGCCTGCTCGGCGACGACTGGCGGCCGTGGGCGGCGCGCGTCATCGCCGACATCGCGCCCGCGCATCCCGACCTCGCCGCCAAGGTGCGCCGCGTCGACCTGATGCGCTACGGCCATGCGATGAGCATTCCCGCTCCCGGCGTGCGCAGCAGCGCAGCCCTGAAAGCGCTCGCGGCGCCGCAGCGCCGCGTCCACTTCGCGCATGCCGACCTGTCGGCGTACTCGGTGTTCGAGGAAGCGTTCTTCCACGGCATGCGCGCCGGTCGCGCAGCGGCCGCAGCGTGACGTGATGGAGAGCGAGCGCCGCTGACTTCACCGACCGGATCGCGGGCACGCCCCACGGGCATGGCCCTTGCCGCGATCGAGGATCCCTGCATCGGAGTCCCTTCATGGCCGCCCCCTTTCCCCGTCCCTTCGCCATCGTCACCGGCGCGTCATCCGGCATCGGCTACCACCTTGCGCGCGAGTGCGCCCAGCACGGCTTCGATCTGCTGCTCGCTGCCGACCGGCCCGAGATCCACACGGCGGCGCAGGACATGCGCGGGTTCGGCGGCGAAGTCGAAGCGCTCGAGGTCGACCTCGCCACCGGCGATGGCGTCGACCAGCTCGTCGACTCGGTGCAGGGGCGGCCCGTCGATGCCTTGCTCGCGAACGCCGGACACGGACTCGGCAAGGCCTTCCTCGACCAGGACTTCGACGAGGTGCGCGACGTCATCGACACCAACATCACGGGAACGATCTACCTGGTGCACAAGGTCGGCAAGGAGATGCAGGCGCGCGGCAGCGGCCGCATTCTCTTCACCGGGTCGATCGCCGGGTTCATGCCGGGCACCTTCCAGGCGGTCTACAACGGCACCAAGGCGTTCATCGACTCGTTCTCGTTCGCCTTGCGCAACGAGCTGAAGGACAGCGGCGTCACCGTCAGCGTGCTGATGCCGGGCGCCACCGACACCGAGTTCTTCGCTCGCGCCGACATGCTCGACACCAAGGTCGGCGCCGGCAAGAAGGACGATCCCGCCGACGTCGCCAAGGTCGGCTTCAAGGCGATGATGAACGGCGAGGGCGACGTCGTCGCCGGATTGAAGAACAAGATCCAGGCGGCGGTCGCGAACGTGACGCCGGCGTCGGTCCTCGCCGAGATGCACCGCAAGCAGGCCGAGCCGGGATCGGCCAAGGACAAGCAGGCCGAGCCCGACCCCGGCGCGCAGTAGCCGCACGCGCCGGCGGCGGCGTCGCGCGTGCCAGCGCCGCGGCGGATACGATGCTGCGCCTGCAACATCGTCGAGCTGCGCTCGGCCCGCCATGAAACGTTCGGACCCGGCTTCATCGCGCGCCTTCGATCGCAACGCGTTCCTGATCCTGCTGGCCCTGCTGACGGTCGCGCTCGCCTGGATCCTCTGGCCCTTCTACGGCGCCGTGTTCTGGGGCGCCGTGCTCGCGCTCCTGTTCGAGCCGCTCTATCGCAAGCTGGCGGCGCGGCTTCGCAACCGGCGCACGCTGGCCGCGCTGGTGACGCTGTTCGTCATCCTCCTCATGGTCATCCTGCCGCTCGCGCTGGTCGCGATCTCGCTGGTCCAGGAGGTGATGACGACGTACCAGCGCGTCAAGAGCGGGCAGATCAACCTCGGCACCTACTTCTCGCACATCGTCGCCGCGCTGCCGTCGTGGGCGACCGGGCTGCTCGAGCGGCTCGGCCTCGACGATCTCGTCGTCGTGCAGAGCAAGCTGACGGCGGCCATCACGCAGCGCGGCGAGGCGTTCGCCGGCCGAGCGGTCGACTTCGGCCAGGACGCGCTCGACCTCATCGTGGGCTTCTGCCTGGCGATGTACCTGCTGTTTTTCCTGCTCCGCGACGGCGCCGGGGTCGCGCGCGAGATCCGCGCCGCGATTCCGCTCGATGCGCCGGTCAAGGCGCGGCTGCTCGAGCGCTTCACGACCGTCATCCGGGCGACCGTCAAGGGCAACGTGCTCGTCGCCGCCGCGCAGGGCGGGCTCGGCGGCCTCGCGTTCTGGGCGCTCGGCGTCCACGCGCCGATCCTGTGGGGGGTCGTGATGGCGTTCCTGTCGCTGCTGCCCGCGGTCGGCGCGGCGCTGATCTGGGGCCCGGTCTCGCTGTACCTCCTCGCCACCGGGCAGCTGTGGCAAGGCTTCGGCCTGAGCGCGTTCGGCGTCCTCGTGATCGGCCTGATCGACAATGTGCTGCGACCGATCCTGGTCGGCAAGGACACCCAGATGCCCGATTACGTCGTCCTGATCTCGACCGTCGGCGGCCTCGCGCTGATCGGCATCAACGGCTTCGTCATCGGGCCGCTGATCGCGGCGATGTTCATGACGGCGTGGCAGATCCTGGCCGCCGAGCGTGGCGCAGCCGACCCGGAAGCCTCTGCGCCATGAGAGCGGGCTGTACCCTTGCGCTGTCGGAGCGCTCCAACCGCGAACACAAGCGTTCTCCGTCGTCCGTGCACGGGCTGCCGCGCTCGTGCGTTGTTCCTCTTTGTTAACTAGCCTCCCCGCTGCGATGGAAGACGCCTCCGAACGAATCCGCGAGCTCGAAGCCCGCCTCGTGGCGCACGGCATCGTGCTGAAGACGATCGCCCGCCTGCTGTCGGAATCGACGCTGGCCGAGCTCAAGGCGGCGGCGCAGGGCATCGACGACGAAGGCATGCAGGAAGCCAATCCGAACCTGCACATGCGCCGCGTCGCCGAGGAGATGTGGAGCATCCTCGAGATGATCGGCTGAAGTCGCGCGGTCGGGTAGCGGCGCCCGCCCGCCGGCTGCAGAATCGGGCGCATGGAGCCGCCCGGCGCGACAACCCCCCGTCTCTCCGGATCGACCAGGACGTGGCTGCGCGTCGCGATCGGCGTGCTCATCGTCGTCGTGCTCTGGAGCGCGGCCTGGTTCTACGTGCCGCCGATCGTCGCCGCCCAGGCCGAGGCCGCGGCATCGCGCCTGCTCGGCCGGCAGCTCCGCCTCGGCCACGTCACCTTCAATCCGTGGACGCTCGAGCTGACGATGACCGACCTCGCGGTCGCCGGTGCCGGCGAGGGCGCGCCGCCGCTGCTCGAGGTCCGGCGCGTCTACGCCGATGCCGCCTTGGTCTCGGTCCTTCGCCTGGCACCGGTCATCGATCGCCTCGAGGTCGAGGCGCCGATGCTGCGCGTCAGCCGCGTGGGAGACGCGCGCTACGACTTCGACGACGCGCTGCAGCGCCTCGTCGCGGTGCTGGCCGCAGACCCCGACCGCCAGCCCGCGCGCTTCGCGCTCCACAACATCGTCGTCACGGGCGGTGCGGCCGATTTCGTCGACCGCCCGCTGGCGACGACCCACGAGGTCCGCGGCCTCGAGCTGGCGATCCCCTTCGTCAGCTCGCTGCCCTCGGAGCGCGAGATCAAGGTCGAGCCGCACCTCGCCTTCGCGCTCGACGGCAGCCGCTTCGATTCGGCCGGCGCGGCGGTGCCGTTCGCCGAGCGCGGCAACGGCGAGCTGCGCGTCAAGCTCGACGGCTTCGTCGTCGCGCCGTACCTGGGCTACCTGCCGCGCGGCCTGCCGGCGCAGCTGCGCGCGGCGACGCTCGATGCCGACGTCGTGGTCGCCTTCGAGCAGCGGCCGACGCTCTCGCTCAACGTGTCGGGGGTCGTCGGCGCGACCGGGATCGAAGTCGTCGATGCCGCGGCCGGGGACTTGCTGAAGGTGGGCAACGTCAAGGTGCAGATCGACGAGCTGCGCCCGCTCGAGCGGCTCGTGCGCGTGAAGCACGTCGACATCGACGCGCCGCACGTCCTCGCCGCGCGCAACGCCGCCGGTCGCGTCAACCTGCTGCTCGTCGCGGAAGGGACGGCGGGCGGAGCGTCGACGGCCGTGGCGCGCGTGCCGCTGCCGACGAGCGCCGCATCGAGGCCTTCGGCGAGCGCGCCCGCCCCGGCAGGCGGCGCGGGCGCGTCGGCGGTCCGCGCAGCGACCGCGGGCAC
>DATIDZ010000288.1:0-7862 GCA_035456045.1 Caldimonas sp. | reverse complement strand
CGACCGGCAGCATCAGGATGGCGACCAGCGCCGAGCGGACGTGCATCAGGAAGATCACGCAGACCGCGGCGACGATGAGGCTTTCTTCGAGCAGCGTCCGCTTGAGGGTCTCGATCGCGCGATGGATCAGGTCGGAGCGGTCGTAGACGGCCTCCAGCGTGACGCCCGCGGGCAGGCCGGAGGCGATCTCCGCGACCTTGGCCTTCAGGTTGTCGATGACCTCCAGCGCGTTCTGCCCGTAGCGCGCCATGGCGATGCCGGAGACGACCTCGCCCTCGCCGTTGAGCTCGGTCAGGCCGCGCCGCTCGTCGGGCGCCATCTCGACGCGGGCGATGTCGCGGATCAGGACCGGGGTGCCGCCCTCCATCTTCACGACCAGCATCTCGAGATCGCGCTTGCTGCGCAGGTAGCCCTGGCCGCGCACCATGTACTCGGTCTCGGCCATCTCGACGACGCGGCCGCCGACGTCGCGGTTCGAGTCGCGGATGACCTGCGACACCTTGGCCAGGGGAATGCCGTACGTGCGCAGCTTGAGCGGGTCGACGGTCACCTGGTAGGTCTGGACGAAGCCGCCGATCGACGCGACCTCGGCGACGCCGTGCGCCTTCGTGAGCTGGTAGCGGACGTACCAGTCCTGGATCGTGCGCAGCTCGGCCAGGTTCTTGTTCTTCGCCAGCAAGACGTACTGGTAGACCCAGCCGACGCCCGTGGCGTCCGGGCCGAGCGCAGGCGACACGCCTTTGGGCAGGCGGCTCGAGGCGAAGTTGAGGTACTCGAGGACGCGGCTGCGCGCCCAGTAGATGTCGGTGCCGTCCTCGAAGATGACGTAGACGAACGACGCGCCGAAGAACGAGAAGCCGCGAACGACCTTCGACCTCGGCACCGCGAGCATGGCGGTCGTGAGCGGGTAGGTGACCTGGTCCTCGACCACCTGGGGCGCCTGGCCCGGGTAGTCGGTGTAGACGATGACCTGCACGTCGGAGAGGTCCGGCAAGGCATCGAGAGGCGTCTTCACGACGGCGAGGACGCCGGCGGCGACGACGAACGCCGTCGCGAGCAGGACCAGGAACGGGTTCCTGCCGGACCACTGGATGATCTTGGCGAGCACGGCGTCCTCGCCTCAGTGACCGCTGTGCGGGCTCGCGCCCGCGCGCGACGCCGCGCCGACCGGCGCAGGCGCCGAGGCGCCGGCACGCGTTCCCGCTTCGGAGCCCTCGGCGGGACTGCCGTGACCCGCGTGACCGCCGAGGCCGCCGACGGCAGCCTTGAGGTTGCTTTCCGCATCGATCAGGAAGTTCGCCGCCACGACGACCTGCTCGCCTTCGCGCACCCCCGAGACGACCTCGACGACGCTCTCGCCGCGCCCGCCGAGCTCGACCTCGCGCGGTTCGAAGCGACCTTCGGCGACCTGCACGATGACGATGCGGCGCGTACCCGTGTCGATCACCGCCGAGTCGGGCACGGTGAGGACCGGCTGGCGCGCGCCGACCGAGAACTCCACCTGCGCGTACATCGCCGGCTTGAGGAGCTGGCCCGGGTTGGCGAGCTCGACCCGCACGGCGACGGTTCGCGTCTCGGCCTTCAAGGTCGGATACACGTACGTCACCCTTCCCTCGAACACCTTGTTCGGGTAGGCGGTGAGCCGCACGGCTGCCTTGGCGCCGTTCTGCACGAGGCCGATGTCCTGCTCGGGCAGATCGGCGACGACCCACACGGACGACAGGTCCGTCACCTGATAGAGCTGGTCGCCCGGCATGAAGCGCATGCCCTGCAGCGCCTTCTTCTCGGTCACCACGCCCGAGACGGGAGAAGGGAACGTGATCGTGCGCTGCGCCTGACCGGTGCGGGTCAGCGCGGCCACCTGCGCGGGAGAGAGGTCCCAGTTGCGCAGGCGCGCGAGGCTGGACTCCGCCAGCTGCTTCATGCCGGCTTGCGCGTCGGGCCCGGCGTCCTTCATGGCCAGCACGCCCTGCATGGCGATGGCGTACTCGCGCTGCGCCGAGGCGAGCTCGGGGCTGTAGACCTCGAAAAGCGGCTGCCCCTTCGCGACCGGCTGCCCGGTGACGTTGACATGGAGGCGCTCCACGTAGCCCTCGAACTTGGGCGAGACCGCGAACACGCGCCGCTCGTCCGGCTCGACGCGGCCGGCGGCGCGAATCGTTCGTCCGAGCTGGCGCATCGCCGCCGCTTCGACGCGGACGCCGAGTTTCTGGATCTTCTCGGTGCCGATCCGGACCTGGTTCGCCGGCGCCGGATCCCTGGACTCGTCCTCGCCTTCGTAGACCGGCACGTAGTCCATGCCCATCGAGTCCTTCTTCGGTGTCGGCGAGGTGTCGGCGAGACCCATGGGGTTGCGGTAATAGAGCACCTTGCGCGGCGCGGAGGCACGCGCGGCCGGCGCTGCGGCGACGACGTCGTCTCGCGGCGTCGACGCGGAGCGGGTGCCGAGCCAGTAGCCGCCGGCGCCGATGGCGCCCAGCAGAACGATCGCGAGGCCGCTCGCGACAACACGCGTCGAGGTGCTCACAGTTCCTCTCCCACGATGCGCTCGATGTCTGCCAATCGGACTTGCGCCTCGACCCGCGACCTGAGCAGTTCCTGGCGTCCCTTGCGGATCTGCCGCTGCGCCTCGAGCAGCGTCGCGAAGTCGACCTTGCCGTTCTCGTAGGCGGAGAGCGACGACTGCAGGCTCAGCTCGGATTGCGGCAGCAGCTGCGACCGGATCAGCGATTCGGCGCGCACCGCGGCGTCGAAGGCGGACAGGTTGCCGGCGAGCTCGGCCAGCAGCTGGTGCGACAGGGCCTCCGACCGCGACCGCGCCGCGCCGACCGTCGCGTCCGCTTCCCGCTCCTGCGCGCGCCGCGAATCCTGCTGCAGCGGGATGTTGATCTCGAACATCAGCCCCCACTGGGTGATGCGCGACCCGACCTGGGTCGGCACCACGCCGACGAGCAGGTCCGGGTAGCGATTGCGCAGGGCGAGGTCGCGCGCCTTCTCCGCGCCGGCGAGCCGCGCGAGCTCGGCCTGCAGCTGCGGATTGCGTGCCCGCGCCCGCTCTGCGAGCGTCGCCGCATCGCTCGTCGTGACGGCAGGCCACGGTCGCAGCTCCTGCGGGTCGGCGAGCGGCGCGTTCGCGGCGCGGGCCAGCAGGCCGTTCAGGCGCGCCTTCGCTTGACGCTTCTCGTTGTCGAGGCCGACCAGCTCGAGGCGCATCGCCGTCTGCTCGAGCTGGGCACGGATCGCATCCTGCTGGGGGACGAGTCCGCCGGCGTAGCGCGCCTGGGCGATCTGCTCGAGCCGCGACAGCAGCTGGAGCACCTCGGCCGTCAGCCGCTCGTTGCCGATCGCCCGGTAGTACTCGGCATAGGACGTCTTGATCCGGGCCGCCAGCTCGCTCCAGGTCACGTCGCTGCGAGCGACCGCTTGTGCGGCATCGGCGGCGGCCGCGTCACGACGCAGCTCGCGCTTGCCCCAGAGCGGCAGCCCCTGCATGACCGTGTACTTCGTCTCGCCGACACGCGAAGGAAGCAGGCTCGGCGGGGCATCGTTGCCGTAGTTGTTGATGTTGTTCAGCTCGACCCGCAGGACCGGGTCGGGCAGCGCGCCGGCCGAGCCGACGCGCTCGGTGGCCGCCTCGGCTTCGCGCCGCATCGATTCGAGCTCGGGGCTCTGCGCCCGCGCGTAGGCGAGAAGCCCCTGGACGGTGCCGCCGAGCATCGCCTCCTGACCTCGGACGCCGCCGGGCAGCAACGCCGCGACTACGACGACCGCCGACACGGCTGCGATCCAGTGCGCGCGAGCGGGCGACATCGAAGCTCCTGGTCGCGCGGGCAGGAGGCTGGCGACCCGTGCGGTCGCGAACGCGGTGAGTTGGAACATGGATCTCCGTGGACGACGAGGGCGGTGGCTGGCGAGCGGGCGAGCCGCACCAGCGCCGGTGGTCGACGGAGAGATCAGACGCGAAGTCTGCGGGTCTGGAGAAAGACCGGATCGGGCGGTGGCCAGGCCTCGGGCCGCTCGCCGAACGGCACGAGCACCGGCCGCGCGAAGTCGTGCACGGCGGGAAGAACGAGCACCTGCACGACGATCGGCAGCGTCGGCGCGGCCACCTTGGCCATCTCGAACGACTGCGACGCATCGGTCGCGTGCTGATGGCAGAGCACGGGCAGCGTCGGGTCGTCGCCGTCGCACGGCATGCCCGCGGCCATCCTCTCGTTCATCCGCTCCTCGGCCGAGAGCGCCGGGCAGACGTAGCTGGCGAGCGCCAGCTGCGAGAACAGCAACGCCATGACCACGAACCACGAGGTCAGCGGTCGAACGCGTTTCTGCACTGTCAAGCGCGGCTCCGGCCGTTCGGCACGGGAGAGAAAACGCTTGCGGCTGTCATGTCGATGGCCTCCTGCCAATGCATCCGGCTCCGCCGCTGCAGCGGGTCCCGACGCGTGCGCAAGGGTAGGCCCCGCGGGAGCGGCGCGGGTTGAGTCATATCAATCCGGCTGTGCACAAGGTCTCGCCAAGCTAGTAACCGAGCGCCAGCCCGCTGTTCCTGCGCGGGTCGTTGGCGCCGTAGAAGCGGCTCTTGCCGACCGGCTTGCCGGCCAAGCTCGGCGCGCCGACCAGGATCGCGGCGACGTGGTTGGCCGACTGAGGCGCCGCGAAGACGTGGCCCATGCCCTCGAGGATCTTGCGCGTGTCGGGGCTGATCGCGAAGGTCTCGAGGTTGGTCGGGTTCGGCAGCCACTGCTGATGGAAGCGCGGCGCGTCGACCGCCTCCTGCACCGTCATGCCGTAGTCGATGACGTTGATGATCGTGTGCAGCACTGCCGTGATGATGCGGCTGCCGCCCGGTGTGCCCACGACCATGACCGGCTTGCCGCCCTGCGTGACGATGGTCGGGCTCATCGAGCTGAGCGGCCGCTTGCCCGGCGCGATGGCGTTCGCCTCGCCCTGCACCAGGCCGTAGATGTTGGGCACGCCGAGCTTGGCGGTGAAGTCGTCCATCTCGTCGTTGAGGAGGACGCCGGTGCCGGCTGCCGTCACCTTCGCGCCGAACCAGTCGTTGAGCGTGTAGGTCACCGAGACCGCGTTGCCCTTGCCGTCGACGATCGAGTAGTGCGTCGTGTTGCTGCCTTCGTGCGGCGGCACGCCGGGCTTGAGGTCCTTCGAGACCGCCGCCTTCGCGGGGTCGATCGCGGCGCGGATCTTCGCGGCGTAGCCCTTGTCGAGCAGGCGATCGAGCGGGTTCTTGACGAAGTCGGGATCGCCGAGGTAGCTGTTGCGGTCGACGTAGGCGTGGCGCATCGCCTCGATCTGCACGTGCACCGCCTGCGCCGAGCGGAAGCCCCAGTCCTTGAGCGGATAGCCCTCGAGCACGTTGAGGATCTCGCAGATGATGACGCCGCCCGAGCTCGGCGGCGGCGCCGACACGATGTGGAAGCCGCGGTAGTCGCATTCGACCGGCGCGAGCTCGCGGGTCGTGTACTGGTCGAGGTCGGCCTGCGTGAGGAGGCCCTTGCCGGCGCTGCTCGAGGCGACGATGGCGCGCGCCACCGGGCCCTTGTAGAAGCCGGCGGCGCCGGCCTCGGCGATCTGCCTCAGCGTCCCGGCCAGGTCCTTCTGGATCAGCCGGTCGCCGGCGACGTAGGGCTGTCCGCCCGGCTTGAGGAAGATCGCCGTCGTCGCCGGGTCGACCTTGAACGCTTCGGTGGCGGTGGCGAACATGTCGGCGGCGCCCTGGTCGAGGACGAAGCCCTGCTCGGCGAAACGGATCGCCGGCGCGATCAGATCCGCGCGCTTCATCGTCCCGTACTTCGCGAGCGCCATCTCGAGGCCCGAGACGCTGCCCGGAACGCCGACGGCGAGATGGCCGGTCGTCGTCGACCCCTTGACGACGTTGCCGGCGGCGTCGAGGTACATGTTCGCGGTGGCGGCGAGCGGCGCCTTCTCGCGGAAGTCGAGGAAGGTCTTCCTGCCGTCGGCGAGCTGCAGCGTCATGAAGCCGCCGCCGCCGAGGTTGCCGGCCGCCGGATACACGACCGCGAGCGCGTAGCCCACCGCGACCGCCGCGTCGACCGCATTGCCGCCGCGACGCAGCACGTCGACCCCCACCTCGGTCGCGAGATGCTGAGCGGTGACCACCATGCCGTTCTCGGCAGCGACCGGGGCCATCGACGCCGCGCGAGCGACGCCGAGCAGCGATGCCGTCGCGACCAGGGCGCAGAGCCCGCGGACGAGGAAGCGGGCTGCCATCGGGGTGGAAATCGGGCGCATGACGTCTCCGGAGCAAGGGCTGACCGCGCGAAGCGGTTTCGGCGACTGTAACTTTCTCGCCCGCGACCGCGCCGAGACGCCGTGCACATCGTGTTACGAGATGGCCTCGGATCGAGGGGATTGTTCACAGACAGTGCTGTAAACGCGTGGCTAGTATGTTTCTCCCTCGCGCCCGCGTGCGTTCCTCGCCCGCGCCGCGTCGACACCACATCGCCACCATGCTTCGCGCCTTCCGCCACGCCGGCTCGATCGCCGCTCTCGCGATCGGCGCTGCGACGATGGCCGGCTGCACCGCGCCCGCCCTCCTCCTCACCGCCACCGGCATCGCGACCGACACGAGCGTGACGTGGGAAGTCGTCAAGCACGTCCACGCGCAGCTCACCGAAGACGACCCGACGCCGTGCGTGCTGCTCAACAGCGTGCAGCGCGCGCTCAACGGCCGTTGCGAATTCGTCCCCGGCAGCATCCGCACGGCCGACATCGCCAGGAGCGGCCTGCAGGGCTGCGCCCTGACCGCCGCGACGCGGGACGCGCGCCTCTGGCGTGCGCTGCCGGAGCTGATCGAGAAGGGCGCGAGCTACGAACGCTGCGCGCGCTCGCCGCTGCAGGACCTCGCCGAGATCGATGCCTGCCCGACCTTCCAGGTCGCGTCTCCCGAGATCCTCAAGGCGATGGTCTACCTCGCCGACAACGACCCGCGCTCGGTCCGCCATGACGTCTTTCGCATGCTCAGCTGCAGGAACGCGCGCGCCGTCGGCCTCGATCGCGTGCTCGTCGGCTGGCTCGATCGCGGCAGGCTGCAGCCCGGAACGCTGTCGTTCAGCCCGCTCGAGGCGCTCGACCCCGACGTCCTCGTGACGCGCTTCGGCCGCGAGCTCCAGACCGCCGGCCACCTGCCGGCTGCCGCGCTGGATCACTACGACGGCACCCTGCCGATGGGCTTCGAGGAAGCGCTGCGAACGAGCCACTGGGCCGCGCTCGAATGGTGGTTCTACGAGCTGCCGCAGCTCGCCAACCGGGCGCCGCCGAGCCGCGGCGCGCAGATGACCTGGGTGCCGCTGCAGCGGGTGCTGTTGCCCGGCTACCTCGCCAATCCGGAGACGCAGGCCGATACCGTGCGCTTCCTGCTGGCGCACGGCGCCGACCCGCGCAGCAAGCTGCCCTTCGACAACGGCAAGAACGTGATCGGTTTCGCGGCGGCGATCAAGAGCCCGATGCTCGCGCTGCTCGACGAGCCTGCGGTGCGCACCGTGCCGGTGGCGACGACGACCCTGGCCCAGTCGGCGACGAGCGCCGACGGCGGCCGACCGGCCGGCGTGTCGCGGCCGGCGCGCCAGGCGGCGCGATTCGACCCCAAGTCGCCGACCGCCGACACGACGCCGCGCTGATCGCGCTCGGCGCGCGACGCCGCCTCAGTCGTTGGCGAAGCTGTACGGCCCGCCGCGCTCGAGCGCGCGCCGGAACGCCGGCCGGGCGTGGATCTTCTTCAGGAACGTCATCAGCTTCGGGCGGCTCGCATCGAGGCCGGCGCGCATCGCCGCCGCCTCGACGGGAAAGCTCATCTGGATGTCGGCGGCGCTGAACTCGTCGCC
>DATIDZ010000287.1:0-11337 GCA_035456045.1 Caldimonas sp. | reverse complement strand
CTGTTCGAGAACCAGCACGCGATCGCCCGCGCCACGGTCACCGACAACCTGTTCGCGCGCGAGCGGCTCGGCTCCACCGGCCTCGGCCACGGCGTCGCCATCCCCCACGGCCGCATCAAGGGGCTCAAGAACCCGCTCGCGGCGGTCCTGCGCGTGCGCCAGTCGATCGCCTTCGACGCGCCCGACGACGAGCCGGTGTGCCTGCTGATCTTCCTGCTCGTCCCCGAAGCGGCGACCCAGCGCCACCTCGAGATCCTGTCCGAGATCGCCGAGATGCTGTCCGACCGCGAGCTGCGCGAGCGTCTCAAGAGCGAGCCGGACCCCGCCGAGGTGCACCGGATCATCGCCGCCTGGGAGCCCCTGAAGTCGGTCGCGTGAGATCGGCTTGAACGCTCGCGCCGTCCGCCGGGCCGTCCCTGAGGCGTTCCCGCCGCGGGGGACAGCGACCGAAGCCGGGGTAGTGGCACCATGAAGCCGACGGTCATCAGCGCCGAGGCGCTGTTCGAGGAATTCCGGCCCGCCCTGCACTGGGAGTGGATCGCCGGCCACGCCCACCCGGAGCGCCATTTCGACGATGCCGCCGTGCGCGACGCGCGCTCGGCCGCCGACCTGGTCGGCTACCTCAACTACATCCACCCGAACCGGGTCCAGATCGTCGGCCGGCGCGAGGTCCCCTACCTCAACCACGCCAACGCCGAGGTCACCGAGCGGCGCATCTCGCGCATCGTCACGCTCGAGCCCCCGGTGCTGATCTGCGCGGACGGCCAGGTGCCGCCCGACCGGCTGGTCGCGCTCTGCGACCGCGCCGACATCCCGCTGTTCGTCACCGAAGAATCGGCTGGCCACGTCATCGACGTCGTGCGCGGCTACCTGAGCCAGCACTTCGCCGAGCGGACGACGCGCCACGGCGTCTTCATGGACATCCTCGGACTCGGCGTGCTGCTGACGGGCGAGTCCGGCCTCGGCAAGAGCGAGCTCGGCCTCGAGCTGATCTCGCGCGGCCACGGCCTCGTCGCCGACGACGCGGTCGACCTCTACCGGGTCTCGCAGACCGCGCTCGAGGGCCGCTGCCCCGACCTGCTGATGAACCTGCTCGAGGTGCGCGGGATCGGCCTGCTCGACATCAAGGCGATCTTCGGCGAGACCGCGGTGCGCCGGAAGATGCGCCTGAAGCTGATCGTCCACCTGGTCCGCAAGGAAACGATGGACCGCGATTTCGAGCGGCTCCCGTACGAGCCGCTCAGCGAGGACATCCTCGAGGTGCCGGTTCGAAAGACGGTGATCGCCGTCGACGCCGGCCGCAACCTCGCCGTGCTCGTCGAGGCGGCGGTGCGCAACACGATCCTGCAGTTGCGCGGCATCGACACGTACGCCGAGTTCATCGAGCGCCACCACCGGGCGATGGGCAAGGCCGACTAGGCCGCCCGCGTCGCGGCAAGATCCTTCGCCTTGTCAGGAGGATCTGGCGCCGCTGCGCCAGGTCACTTGCCCCGGAATTCGCAGTTCTTCTTGGTGCACGCCGCGTAGAGCGCGAGCGCGTGGTCCTGCAGCTCGAAGCCGCGCGCCTGGGCGATTCCCTTCTGGCGCTTCTCGATCTCGGCGTCGAAGAACTCCTCGACCCGGCCGCAATCGAGGCAGACCAGGTGGTCGTGGTGCTTTCCCTCGTTGAGCTCGAATACCGCCTTGCCGCTCTCGAAGTGGTTGCGCGAGAGGATGCCGGCCTGCTCGAACTGCATCAGGACGCGATACACCGTCGCCAGGCCGATGTCGGCATGGTCGGCGAGGAGGACGCGAAAGACGTCCTCGGCGCTCATGTGACGCTGGCTCGTGTTCTGGAAGACCTCGAGCACCTTGATGCGCGGCAGCGTCGCCTTGAGGCCGCTGTTCTTGAGTTCCTCGGCGTGGGTCATGGGCATCGGTCGAGCCCGGCGTGCAGGGTCGCGTCGGTAGAATCGGCCCATCATACGAGCCTTGGCCACGCGTCGACCGCCGTCGCGCGGCGCCCCTTGCGACACCCATGACATCGACCTTCTCGCGCCGCGCGGGCGTGCCGCTCATCCTCGTCGCCAGCACCCTCGCGGGCTGCGGCGGGCTGAAGGTGACCGAGAACTTCTTCTCCGCCGTCACTCCCTATCGGATCGAGGTGGTCCAGGGCAACGTCATCACCAGCGAGCAGATCGCCTACCTGAAGCCCGGGCTGACGCGCGCCCAGGTGCGCGACGTGCTCGGCTCGCCGCTCCTCACCGACCCGTTCCACGCCGACCGGTGGGACTACGTCTTCACCATCCGGCGCCAGGGCGCCGACCCGCAGCTGCGCCGGGTCACCGTCCGCTTCAAGGCCGACGTCTTCGACAGCGTCGAGGGCGCCGCCGGCCTGCCGAGCGAGCTCGAGTTCGTCACCTCGATCGACACCTTCAAGACCGCCCGCAACGCGCCGCCGCTCGTGCTGACCGAGGAGCAGATCAAGGCCTTGCCGGCGCCGGTTCGGCCGCCGCCTCCCGAGCCGCCGCCGCCGGTGCCCGCGCGCACCTACCCTCCGCTCGAGCCCAGCTCATGACGGTGCCCGCAGGCCGCCGCGTCGCCGTCGCCGGCGCGTCGGGTCGCATGGGCCAGACGCTGATCGAGGCCGTCGCCGCCAGCTCCGACCTCGTCCTCGCTGCGGCCTTCGACGTGCCGGGCAGCGCCGCCATCGGCCGCGATGCGACCGCCTCCCTCGGCCGGACGGGCGGCGTCGCGATCGACGCCGATGCGCGCGCCGCGATCGCTGCCAGCGAGGTGTTGATCGACTTCACGCGGCCGCAGGGAACGCTGGCGCACCTGGCGATCTGTCGCGAGCTCGGCGTCGCCGCCGTGATCGGCACGACCGGCTTCGACGCCGCCCAGAAGGCCGAGATCGCGGCGCACGCCAGGCACATCGCCATCGTGATGGCCCCCAACATGAGCGTCGGCGTCAACGTCGTCCTGAAGCTGCTCGACGTCGCTGCACGCTCGCTCGCCGAGGGATTCGACGTCGAGATCCTGGAGACGCATCACCGCATGAAGGTCGACGCGCCGAGCGGCACGGCGCTGCGCATGGGCGAGGTCGTCGCCGCCGCGCAGGGCAAGTCGCTCGAGAGCTGCGCCGCCCACGACCGCAACGGCGAGCGCCGCCCGGGCAGCATCGGCTTCGCGTCGCTGCGCGGCGGCGACATCGTCGGCGACCACACGGTCATGTTCGCCGGCGCCGGCGAGCGGATCGAGATCACGCACCGCTCGACCAGCCGAGCCACCTACGCGGAGGGCAGCCTGCGCGCCGCGCGCTTCGTCCTCGCCAGGAGCTCCGGACTGTTCGGCATGGACGACGTGCTGGGACTGCGGCCCGCCGACGCGAAGACAATCGCGCCATGACGACGACCGGCTTCGAGCACTTCTGGTCGCAGGGCGACTTCATCACCCGCAGCGTCGCCGCCTTGCTGCTCCTGATGTCGATCAGCGCCTGGGTCGTGATCCTGTGGAAGGGCTGGCTGCTGCGCCGGGTCCACGTCGACCTGCAGCGGGCGGTGCCCGCGTTCTGGGCCGCGCCGTCGCTCGACGACGGCCGCGCCCAGCTCGCCGCGTTCGACCGCGAGAGCGTCCTGCGCCCGCTCGTCGACGCCGCCGTGACGACGCCGTCCGGCGGAACGCTCGAGGCGCTCGGCCAGGCCGACTCGCAGCTGACGCGCCGCCTGCGCGATGCGCTGCACCGCGTCGTCGCGCAGCTCCAGTTCGGCCAGGTGCTGCTCGCCTCGATCGGCAGCACCGCACCGTTCATTGGCCTGTTCGGCACCGTCTGGGGCATCTACCACGCGCTGCTCAGCATCTCGACCGCGGGCGCGATCACGATCGAGCGCGTCTCCGGTCCGGTCGGCGAAGCGCTGGTCATGACGGCCACCGGCCTCGCCGTCGCGATCCCGGCGGTGCTGGCGTACAACGTGTTCGGCAAGCGCGTCGCCGCGAGCGAGGCGGAGCTCGAAGGCTTCGCGCACGACTTGCGCGAGATGATCACCGACACCGCCGGCCAGGCCGCCTGAGGTTCGCCGTGGCTTTCGGACGGCTCGAACGCAATCCCGGCGCGCAGCCGATGGGCGACATCAACATGACGCCGCTCATCGACGTCATGCTCGTGCTGCTCGTCATCTTCATGATCACCGCGCCGTTGATGACGTCGAGCTTGAAGCTCGACCTGCCCAAGACCGACGCGGCGCAGCCGAGCGACACGCCGCAGTTCATCGCCGTGGCGCTCGACCGCGACGGCCGCTACTTCTACGGCGAGGAGTCGGTCGACGCGGCCGCGTTCGCCGAGCGCGTCGCCGCCGCGGCGAAGAAGAATCCGCAGACCGAGGTGCAGCTGCGTGCCGACAAGGCGGTCCCCTACGGGCGCGTCGCCGAGCTGATCGGCATCGTCCAGAAGGCCGGGCTGACGCGGATCGGCTTCATCGCCGACCCGGAAAAGTAGCGCCTCAGTTCGCCGGCTTGACGCCGGAATCGGCAGGGCGGGACGCATCGGCCGGAGTCACCGGCCGCGCCTTCTCTGCAGGGGCGCTCGTGCGCGGTTCGCGCACCGGAATGTTCGACCCCGTGCGGTACTCGACCGGGCCCCTGGTCTCGTTGCCGGGGGCGGTCGTGGTATCGGCGGCGCACGCGGTGGCGAGCGCGGCAACGACGAGTGCGAGGGAGACGGTGGCGGTCGAAGTCATGTCGGACGAATCAAAAAAGGCGCCACTATAGCGAGCCTCCTCAGACGTCGTGGTGCGGCCGCAGGTAGGTGGCGAAGCGCGGCAGCCCGCTCGACGTCAGCTCGCGGTAGCGGTAGGTGATCGTCGTGCCGACGGCCGGCGGATCACGCCGTGCGGCGTCGCTGAGGCCGCTGCCGATGAGGAACCGGCGGCCCTCGGGCGATTCGACCTCGAGCGCGCCGACGATGCCGCGATACTTGCCGCTGCCGACCCGGTGGCCGACGACGACGGCCTCGGCGTCGAGGTGCGGCTTCATCTTCAAAAGTGCATCGCTGCGACCCGGCACGTACGGCGCATCGGCCACGTGCAGCATCAGCCCTTCCCCGCCGGCCGCGACGGTCCGCGCAAGGACCCGCTCGAGCTCGCCCCCGTCGGCGACGCGCCATTGCGGCGCCAGCTCCAGCGGTGCGCGAAGCTGCGGCGCGAGCGCTGCCAGGCGTTCGAGCCGCGCCGCGAACGGGACGCCGGCGACCGGCGTGTCGAACACCATGTAGCGAATCTCGCGCCACTCGCGCTCGTCCGGCGTGGCGCGCCGCACCCGCGCCGAGAGGGCGTCGAAGCGGCCGCGGCCGAGCCAGAGCTCGCCATCGAGCGGCGCGTCGGGCAAGGCGGCGGTGAACGAACGCGGCGCCGAGACGGCGCGGCCGCTGCGATGGCGCAGGACACGGCCGTCCCAGAGGGCGCGAACGCCGTCGTACTTCTCGCTCACCAGGCAGCGCGCCGGATCCACCTGGCCGGCAAAGACGGTCGCCAGCTGAGGCACCAGGCCAGCCGGGAGCGACGGCCCGGCGTCGACCCCGTCACGTGCACCGCGCGGCGGCAGCGCCGCTGCCCACGGCGAGACCATGAGCGCCGCAACCCCGAACAGGAGGTCCCGGCGCTCGATCGACGATGACGCTTTGCGCATGACGGTGATCCTTCGCGACACGCCGACAGCGGCGAAAGCCGATGCTCGCGGGCGCGTCCACCGCTGTCGAGAGCCACCATCGGGGGCACCTTTTCCCCCTCGCGCGCTCTGCGAGGACGTTTTGCAACGGGCATCGCGACCTCCCTTTCTATAATCGACGATGCCTGCCTGCTGCATCGTTCTCGCATGAAAGCCGACTTCGAACCGCACGAGATCGAGCAGAACGCCCAGCGCGCGTGGGCCGCGGCGAACGCCTATCGCGTCGACGAAGTCGCGAGCCGGCCGAAGTTCTATGCCTGCTCGATGCTGCCGTACCCGAGCGGCCGCCTGCACATGGGGCATGTGCGCAACTACACGATCAACGACATGCTGGCGCGCCATCTGCGCATGGCCGGCATGAACGTGCTCATGCCGATGGGCTGGGACGCCTTCGGGCTGCCGGCCGAGAACGCGGCGATGAAGAACGGCGTGCCGCCGGCGCGCTGGACGCGCGACAACATCGCCGCCATGAAGGCGCAGATGCAGGCGCTCGGCCTGGCCTTCGACTGGAGCCGCGAGGTCACGACCTGCGATCCCGCCTACTACAAGTGGAACCAGTGGTTCTTCCTGAAGATGCTCGAGGCGGGCATCGCCGAGCGGCGCACCCAGGTCGTCAACTGGGACCCGGTCGACCAGACCGTGCTCGCCAACGAGCAGGTCATCGAGGGGCGGGGCTGGCGCTCCGGCGCGCTCGTCGAGAAGCGCGAGATCCCGGGCTACTACCTGAAGATCACGCAGTACGCCGACGAGCTGCTCGAGTGCGTGCAGAGCGGCCTGCCGGGCTGGCCCGAGCGCGTCAAGCTGATGCAGGAGCACTGGCTCGGCAAGAGCGAAGGCGTCCGCTTCGCCTTCCTGCACGACATCCGCGACCGTGCCGGCGCCGTCATCGGCGGCGGACGCCTGTGGGTCTTCACGACGCGCGCCGACACGATCATGGGCGTCACGTTCTGCGCGGTCGCGCCCGAGCATCCGCTCGCGTTGCGCGCCGCCGAGACGAATCCGGCCGTCACGGCGTTCCTCGAGTCGTGCAAGGCGGGAGGCACCACCGAGGCCGAAATGGCGACGCAGGCCAAGCGCGGCATCGACACGGGCCTGGTCGTCGAGCATCCGCTCAGCCGCGAGAAGATTCCGCTCTGGGTCGGCAACTACGTCCTCATGCACTACGGCGACGGCGCGGTGATGGGCGTTCCGGCCCACGACGAACGCGACTTCGCCTTCGCCAACCAGTACGGCATCGACCTGCTGCAGGTCGTCCACGTCGACGGCGAGGAGTTCTCGTACGAGGAGTGGCAGGACTGGTACGCCGACACGTCGTGTTCCGTGACCGTGAACTCCGACGTCTACAGCGGCCTCACGTACGAGGTCGCGGTCGACGCGGTCGCCGCCGCGCTCGAGCACCGCGGCCTGGGCGCCAAGCAGACCACCTGGCGCCTGCGCGACTGGGGCATCAGCCGGCAGCGCTACTGGGGAACGCCGATCCCGATCGTCCACTGCGACCGGTGCGGCGTCGTGCCGGTGCCCGAGAAGGACCTGCCGGTCGTCCTGCCGGAGGACCTGATCCCCGACGGCTCGGGCAATCCGCTCGCCAAGCACGGCGCGTTCCTCAACGTCGCCTGCCCGACCTGCGGCCGGCCGGCGCGGCGCGAGACGGACACGATGGACACCTTCGTCGACAGCGCCTGGTACTACATGCGCTACTGCGATCCGCATCTCGAGGACGCGATGGTGGGCCCGGGCACCAAGTACTGGATGCCGATGGACCAGTACATCGGCGGCATCGAGCACGCGATCCTGCACCTGCTCTACGCGCGCTTCTGGACCAAGGTCATGCGCGACATGAAGCTGGTCGAGATCGACGAGCCGTTCACGAAGCTGCTCACGCAGGGCATGGTGCTCAACCACGTCTGGGCGCGACCGACCGCCCAAGGCGGCGTCGACTACTTCCCGCCCGACGAGGTCACGGTCGTCGGCGAGGCCGAGGGCCGGCCGAGCAGCGGGCGCCTCGCCGACGGCAGCGCGGTCGAGTACCGCGGCATGCTGAAGATGGGCAAGACCGAGCGCAACGGCGTCGATCCGCAGGACCTCATCGACCGCTACGGTGCCGACACGGCGCGACTGTTCGTCATGTTCGCGGCGCCGCCCGAGCAGTCGCTCGACTGGAACAACGCGGGCGTCGAGGGCGCGAACCGCTTCCTCAAGCGCCTGTGGAAGTTTGCCGCGCGCCACGCCGACGCCATCGACTCGGGGCCGGCTCGAGAGGCCGCGCACGGCAAGGCGCCGGCGCTGCGCCACGAGATCCATTCGGTGCTGCGGCAGGTGAGCTACGACTACGAGCGCATGCAATACAACACCGTGGTCTCGGGCGCGATGAAGCTGCTCAACGCGCTCGAGTCGCACGCCGGCCAGGACGCGGTCGCCCCGGCGCCGCTGCGCGAGGGTCTCGGCATCCTGCTGCGCGTGCTCTATCCGGTCTGCCCGCACGCGACCTGGACGCTCTGGAACGAGCTCGGCTTCGCGGCCGATCACGGCTCGCTGCTCGACGCGCCCTGGCCCCAGGTCGACGAGCGCGCGCTCGCCCAGGACGAGATCGAGCTGATGCTGCAGATCAACGGCAAGCTGCGCGGCTCGATCCGCGTCGCCGCCCAGGCCGACAAGGCGCACATCGAGGCGGCCGCGCTCGCGACCCCGGAGTTCGCGAAGTTCGGAGAGGGTCGGGCGGTGAGGAAGGTCGTCGTCGTCACCGGCCGGCTCGTGAACATCGTCGTCTGATGCGGCGGCGCCTCTTCCTTGGAGCCGCTTGTTTCGTCACGCTCTCCGGCTGCGGCTTCGCGCTCAAGCGCGCGCCGGAGTTGAGCTTCAAGACCATCCAGCTCGCGGGCTTCCCGGCGCGATCGCCGCTTGCCGCCGAGCTGCGCAGCCAGCTCGAGGCGAGCCCGACGACGCGCGTGGTCGAGAGCGCGAGCGAGGCGCAGGTCATCCTCCAGGTGCTGTCGGAGGCGCGCGAGAAGGTCGTCGTCGCCCAGACCTCCGCCAGCCAGATCCGCGAGTTCGAGCTGCGCCTGCGCCTGAACTTCCGCGTCCGCAATGCCGCCGGCAAGGACTTGATCGGCGACAGCGAGATCGTGCAGCGCCGCTCGCTCACCTACACCGAGACGATCGCGCTCGCCAAGGAGCAGGAGGAGGCGTCCCTCTATCGCTCGATGCAGACCGACATCGTCTCCCAGGTGCTGCGCCGGCTGGCGTCGGTGCGCCTCGTCTGAGCGACGCCGATGCAGATCTACGCCGACCGCCTCGCCGAGCACCTGCAGCGGGACTTGCGCGCCGTCTACACGGTGTGGGGCGACGAGCCGCTGCTCGCCCAGGAAGCGGCCGACGCGATCCGCGCCGCGGCGCGCGCCGCCGGCTGCAGCGAGCGCCAGGTGCACACCGTCGCCGGCGCGCACTTCGACTGGAGCAGCCTGCTCGGCGCGTCGCAGGCGCTCAGCCTCTTCGCCGACCGCCAGCTGGTCGAGATCCGCATCCCGTCGGGCAAGCCGGGCAAGGACGGCTCGGAGGCGCTGCAGCGCTACTGCGAGATCGCGATCGAGGGCGGTGGCCGCGACGTCATCACGCTGGTGCAGCTGCCGCGGCTCGACCGCGCGCAGCAATCGAGCGCCTGGTTCGCGGCGCTCGACCGCGCCGGCATCACGATCCGCGTCGATCCGGTCGAGCGCAAGGCGCTCCCGGCGTGGATCGCCGAGCGACTGGCGGCCCAGGGACAGCACGTCGCCGCCGGCGCCGAGGGCCAGCGCGCGCTCGCCTTCTTCGCCGATCGCGTCGAGGGCAACCTGCTCGCCGCGCACCAGGAGATCCAGAAGCTCGCCCTGCTGTATCCGGCCGGCGAGATCGGCGTCGAGCAGATCGAGAGCGCGGTCCTCAACGTCGCGCGTTACGACGTCTTTCGACTCGGCGAGGCCGTCCTCGCCGGCCACGCCGCGCGCGCGCTGCGCATGCTCGACGGCCTGCGCAGCGAAGGCGAGGCGGCGGTGCTCGTGCACTGGACGCTGGCCGAGGACATTCGCGGCCTGAAGCGCGTCAAGGACGCTCTCGGTGCCGGCAAACCGCTGCCGCTGGCGCTGCGCGAGGCGCGCGTCTGGGGCGCGAAGGAGCGCGTGTTCGAGCGCGCCGTCACGCTGATGAGCGAATCGACCCTCGCCCACCTGCTCGATGCGGCGCACGTGTGCGACGGCTTGATGAAGGGGCTCAAGCACCCCGACTGGCCGCTCGATCCGTGGGAAGCGCTGAAGCGGCTGGTGCTGCTTCTCGCCGAACAGACGGCGCGCGTCGGCACCAAGCCGATCGCGCGCATGGCACTGACGGCGTAGGCGTCGCGGGGCGCGGATCGCGCTGGCCGACTGCGCGCTCAGCGCGGCGTCGTCGGCGTCGCCTCGATCCGCGCGAGCAGCAGCGCGAGCGCGCGCGCGACCGACTGCTCGCGCACCGCGGCGCGGTCGCCGCTCGCGCTCAGAAGCGTCGCCTCGGCAGCGACGTCGCGCGCCGCGGTCGCGATCCAGACCGTCCCGACCGGCTTGGCCAGCGTCCCGCCGTCGGGGCCGGCGATTCCCGTGACGGCGACGGCGAAGGCGGCGGGCGCGCGGCCGAGCAGGCCGGCGGCCATCGCACAGGCGACCTCGGCGCTGACGGCGCCGTGGCGCGCGATGAGCGCGGGCTCGACGTCGAGGAGCTCGCTCTTCGCCGCGTTCGAGTAGGTCACCAAGCCGCGCTCGAACCACGCGCTCGAGCCGGCGCGCGAGGTGCACGCCGCGGCGACGAGGCCGCCGGTGCACGACTCGGCGCTGGCCATCGTCGCGCCCCGCGCCGTCAGCGCGGCAGCGACTCTGGCCACCAGGCGCTCGGTCGCGTCGTCGCTCACACGAACCGCCAGATCGCGATGACGAGGAGCGTGCACAAGGCGGCGACGACGTCGTCGAAGAGGATGCCGAAGCCCTGCGCCCAGCCGATCGGCGCGCCGCGGCGCCGCTTGAAGCGCTGGTCGGCCCACGCCACCGGCCCGGGCTTGGCGGCGTCGAAGATGCGGAACAGGACGAAGGCGACCGCCTGCGCGACGAAGGTCGCCGGCGTGACGAGCCAGAGGATGAGCCAGAAGGCGATCACCTCGTCCCAGACGATGGCCGCGGGGTCGGCCTGGTCGAGGTGACGGGCGGTCACGGTGCACGCCCACCAGCCGAGCGGCACGGCGGCAGCGATGACCAGGCCGCGCGTCGGCTCGCCCAGCAACGGCGCGACCGCCACGTAGATCAGCCAGGCCCAGAGCGTTCCGACCGTGCCCGGCGCCCAGGGCGAGAGTCCGCTGCCGAAGCCGAGCGCGAGCACGTGCGCCGGATGGGCGACCAGGAAGCGCCAGCCCGGGCGGCGGCCGGCGCCGGCGAGCGGCGGATGAAGTGCGGGCTCGGCGGCCATACGTCGGCGTTGCGTCGGGCCGCCGGCCATCAGGCCCGGAAGTGGTCGAACGACCCGAACTGGCTGGCGATCTCTTCGCCGCCGCGGTCGACCAGGCGCAGGCCGGCACCGCCGTCGATCCGGCCGACCCGCCGGACCGGGACACCGGCGCTCGCCGCCGCGGCAGCGACCGCGTCG
>DATIDZ010000286.1:0-2318 GCA_035456045.1 Caldimonas sp. | reverse complement strand
CGACGCCGAGGTGCTGGCGGATCTCGACTCGGGGCGGCGCGACGAGGGGTGCGCCTCGCGCCGGGGGCAGGACGACGCCGCTGCCGAGCAGCGCGGCGACGCCGAGCCGAAGAGCGAGCCCGCCGATCGTCATCGCTGCGCCTTCGCGCCTGCCGCCGCGGCGCTCGCGGCACTCGCCGCGGACGCAGCGCGCAGGCCCTGGTCGGTGAGGAGAGTCATCGCCGTCGCGATGGGAACACGGTCGACGCCGGCGCTGCGGTCGACCCAGGCACTGGTCGTGAGCAGCGCCTGCTTGGCCTGGCGATAGCGCTGGAGGTCGAGCTGCGGCGCGCTCTCGAGAGCGGGCTCCGGCTCGCGGATCGCGTAGTCGGCGCTGCTCGGTCCGCCGAGCGGGAGGTGCCAGTGCGCGAGGATCAACACGATGACGCCGACGACGAGCGCGACGGTGCCGGCGATGAGCGCGCCCGCGAGGACGATGCGCCGCACCGAGACGTCATCAGGGGGCATGACGCACATGCTCCAACGATTCGCCATGTCGGGCCGGCACGGTCCGCGCCGACTCGGCGAGGCCGCCGAACATGACGAGGCCCAGCGCCGCGAGGAGCAGCGGCAACAGCCACCAGCCGTTCAGGCTGTGGGGCGCGACCGACGGCAGGACCATCCAGGCAACGTCGAGCGCATTGCCAGCCAGGATGGCGAAGGCGACGAACGCCAGGCGCTTCGGCCGGTCCTTGATCGCGCGAAAGAGCAAGGCGAGGAGCGGCAGTGCGAAGTTGAACAAGACCAGGCCGATGCCGACTGCGCTCCAGCCCGTCTGCAGCCGCGGGACGTACCAGGTGATCTCGCGCGGCAGGTTCTCGGCCCAGATGATCAGGAGCTGCATGAAGGCGAGATAGGCCCAGCCCAGCACCCAGGTCAAGAGCAGGTTGCCGAGATCGCGCCAGATCGGCGGGGGAGGAGGGGTCGCCGGTCGGGCGCTTGCAAAGCCGGCGCGAGCGACGACACCGATCGTCAGCGCGCTGCCTGCGACGAGCTGGCCCGCCAGGACGAGGAGCGCGAAGCCGGTGCTGTACCAGGCCGGCAGCAACGACATCAGGAGGTCGACCGCGGCGAGCGACGTCACCACGGCGTGGACGAGCAGGAACGCCGCGGCCCGGCCGGGGGACTCGTCGGCGTCGGACGTGGCGCTGGCGGCGGGCCGTGCCAGCAGCCACCAGGCAAGCGCGTAGGCGACAACGCGGCCGGCGACGAACATCGGATCGAGCCAGACGCGGTTGAACTCCGGCCGGGCCATCGTCTCGCGCCACGGATCGGCAGACCCGGCGGCCCAGGGATAAATCGCGTCGGCGCCGAACAGCAGCGGCACGAAGAGGAGCAGCAGCCAAGGCAGCCGGCGGGCGAGGGCGCGCGTCACCGGCGCGAGCGCGTCGCCCCACTGGCCGCCGGTGAGCGCGTGGACCCAGCGGTTGGCGAGCGCGCCGAGGACGACGCTCAGGCCCAGCCACCACGCCGCGAGCCAGGCGGCGAAGAACATCGGCCGGTCGAGCCATGCGCCCGGAAGTGCCAGCGCGAATGCGGCAACGCCGAGCAGGATCTGCGAGCGCCGACTCATCGCGGCGCCTTTGCCGACGCGCTGGCCGCGTCGCTGGGCGGTGCCGTCGCCCGCCCGTCCAGCGCGGCGATGGTCGACGCGCGCAGCTCGGCCGGCAGCGCGGCGAGCGGCGCGTGCTGGCTCAGCTGCAAGGCGCGGATGTAGGCGACGATCGCCCAGCGGTCGCTCGGTGCGATGCGATCGGCGTACGGGAACATCACGCCGTAGCCTCGGCTGATGACGTCGTAGAAATGGCGGTCGGGCGCAGCGACCAGGCGCGGCTCGTGGTACGACGGCGGCGCCGGGAAGCCGCGTCGCACGACCGGCCCGTCGCCGTCGCCGACCGCGCTGTGGCACGGCAGGCAGTAGATGTCGTAGCGCTCCTGGCCGCGCAGCAGCATCTCCCCGCTCGGCCGAAGCGGCGCGTTGTCGGCGTGGCCCGGGTCGCCGTCGACGCGCACCGCGGCGTCGCCCCGGCGACCGCTCGACGTCGCCGCCAGATCACCCTTGGCGCGGGCGACGCTGCCCGGCGGTGGGAGCCGCGATGCCAGGCCGTCGGCGAACAGCGGGCTCGCCGTCGCCGGAAGCTTCTTCGGCTGCTCGTACATGTCTCGCATGAGCCGTTCGCAGCCGGAGAGCGCCACCGCGGCTGCGAGCAGAGTCGCCGCGCCCAGCGACCCCGCCCGGCTCATCGCGGCACCTCGCAGCGCCGCAGCGGATGCAAGCC
>DATIDZ010000285.1:0-18292 GCA_035456045.1 Caldimonas sp. | reverse complement strand
CCGAACGACAGCCAGCGCATCCAGCGCGCGCTCGAGGTGCACCGCCTCAGCGGCCGGCCGCTCTCGGCGTGGCACAGCGCGCCCGACGGCCGCACGCCGCCGCTGATCGCGCTCGAGCCGAACGACCGCGCCTGGCTCCACGCGCGCATCGGCGCACGCTTCGCGGCGATGCTCGACGCGGGCTTCGTCGACGAGGTGCGCCGCCTGCGCGAACGCGGCGACCTGCATGCCGGCCTGCCGTCGATGCGCGCGGTCGGCTATCGCCAGGCCTGGTCCGCACTTGACGACGGCGACCTCTCGCCGCTCGCCGCCCGGGCGAGCGCGGCGACACGCCAGCTCGCCAAGCGCCAGCTGACGTGGCTGCGGTCGATGCCGTGGCGACACGTGGTCGCCTGCGACGCGGGCGATGCGGTCGAGCGGGTCGTCGCGATCGCGGATCGCCTCCTCGAGGACGGTCGCCTTGGCTGATCCGGTCCTCGACATCGCCGGCCTCGCCAAGCGCTACGGCGCGAGCACGGTCTTCGAAGGCATCGACCTCGTCCTCGGCGCCGGCGAGTTCGTCGCCGTCGTCGGCGAATCGGGGGTCGGCAAGTCGACCCTCCTCAACTGCGCCGCCGGTCTCGACACCATCGACGCCGGCCGGGTCCGCGTCGACGGCACCGACATCCATGCGCTCGACGAGTCGGCGCAGGCGGTGTTCCGGCGCCATCACCTCGGCTTCGTGTTCCAGGCGTTCCATGTGCTGCCGCACCTGACCGTCGCGGCCAACGTCGGCCTGCCGCTGCTGCTCCAGCACGCGCCCGACCCGGCGCGCGTCGCCGCCATGCTGTCGGCGGTCGGCCTCGGCGGCTTCGAGACGCGCCTGCCGCACACGCTCTCGGGCGGCCAGCTGCAGCGCGTCGCCATCGCGCGCGCGCTGGTGCACCGGCCGAGGCTCATCCTCGCCGACGAGCCGACCGGCAACCTCGACCCGGCGACCGCGGAGCGCGTGCTCTCGCTGCTCATCGAGCAGGTCCGCGAGCACGGCGCCGCCTGCCTGCTGGCGACGCATTCGCGCGCCGCCGCGGCGCGCGCCGATCGCAGCGTGACGCTGACGCCGACGGGGATCGTCGCGTGATCGCCCTGCTGCGCCAGCTCTCGTGGCCCGAGCTTCGCCACCATCCCTGGCGCAACGCGGCTGCGCTCGTGGCGGTGATGCTCGGCGTCGCGCTCGCCTTCTCGGTTCACCTCATCAATGCCTCGGCGCTGGCCGAGTTCGGCGCCGCCGTTCGCGCCGTCAACGGCGAAGCCGACCTGACGCTCGTCGGCCCGCGCGGCGGCTTCGACGAAGCGCTTTATGGCAGCGTCGCCGCCGCGCCGGGCGTCGCGATCGCGAGCCCGGTCGTCGAGGCGGAGACCTTCGCTTTCGATGCGGCCGGCGCGCGCGTGCCGATCCGCCTCGTCGGACTCGATGCGCTCGTCGTCGCCCAGGTCGCGCCGGCGATGCTGCCGCGGCCGAAGCCGGGCGAGCAGCGCTTGTCGGTGCTCGATCCCGACGCCGTGTTCCTCAACGCCGCGGCCGAGCAGCGCCTGGGCGGCGGTGCGACGACGCTCGTGCTGCAGACCGCCGCCGGCCGGCGCACGCTCCGCATCGCCGGCACGGTCGCCGCAGGCGGACCGCCGCTCGCCGTCGTCGACATCGCCGGCGCGCAGCACGCGCTCGCCAGTGCGGGCAAGCTGGTCCGCATCGATGTCCGCCTCTCGCCCGGCGCCGACCGGGCTCGCACGCTCGCCGCGCTGCGCCTGCCTCCCGAGGTACGCGCCGCCGCGCCGAGCGAAGCGAGCGACCGGATCTCGAACGTCTCGCGCGCCTACCGCGTGAACCTCACCGTGCTCGCGCTCGTGGCGATGTTCACGGGTGCGTTCCTCGTGTTCTCGATCCTCGCGCTCTCGGTGGCGCAGCGCGTCCAGGCGCTCGCGCTGCTCGCCGTGCTCGGCCTGACGGCGCGGCAGCGGCTCGGCCTCGTCCTCGCCGAGTCGGCGCTGCTCGGCGCCGTCGGCAGCGTCCTCGGCCTGGTGCTCGGCGCGACGCTGGCAGCGATCGCCCTGCGCCTCTTCGGCGGCGACCTCGGTGGCGGATATTTCCCCGGCGTCGCGCCGGCGCTGCGCTTCGATGCCGCCGGCGCCATCGCGTACGGCGCCCTCGGCATCGTCGCGGCGCTGGTCGGCGGCTGGCTGCCGGCGCGATCGGCGCAGCGCATCGCGCCGGCGCAGGCGCTCAAGGGTCTCGGCATGACGACGACGCAGCGCGCGCCCGCGGCCGTCGGCATCGCCCTGCTCGCGCTCGGCACGGTGCTCGCGGCGTTGCCGCCCGTGTTCGAGATTCCGCTCGCCGCCTACGTCTCGGTCGCGCTGCTCCTGATCGGCGGCATCGCCTGCGTGCCGGGCGGCGTCGGCCTCGTCCTCGCCGGAGTCCCGGAGCCGCGCCGCGCCCTGGCGCTGCTCGCGGTCGAGCGCGCGCGCCACCAGCGCGCGAGCGCGACGATCGCGGTCGCAGGCGTCGTCGCCAGCCTCGCGCTGTCGGTCGCCTTGACGGTGATGGTCGCGAGCTTTCGCGATGCCGTGACGCGCTGGCTCGACGTCGTGCTGCCCGCGGACCTGTACGTTCGCGCCGCCGTCGGCCCGGTCGGCGGCGATGTCGCGACGCTGCCCGAACGACTGCTCGACGCCGCCCGGAAAATCGCCGGCGTCGCCCGCGCCGACGCCCAGCGCGTCGTCGCGATGTCGCTCGACCCGAGCCGGCCCTCGGCCGCGCTGATCGCGCGCTCGATGGGCGATCCGACGACCGCCCTGCCGCTCACGGGCGACCTGGTCGCGGCGCCCGCCGGCGCCGTCGCCGTCTATGTGAGCGAGGCGATCGTCGATCTCTACGGCGCCGCGCCGGGAACGACGCTGACGCTGCCGCTTCCCGACGGCCGTCGCGCCTCCGTCTTCGTGCGCGGCGTCTGGCGCGATTACGCGCGCCAGTACGGCGCGATCGCGATCGAGCGCGACGACTGGCTGCGCATGACCGGCGACCGGCGCATCAACGACATCGCGCTCTGGCTCGCGCCCGGCGCGAGCACCGCACAGATCGAAGACGCGGTGCGCCGCCTCGCCGCCGCGGAGGGCTTCGACCCGACCCTGCTCGAGTTCGCCTCGCCGCGCGAGATCCGAGCGCTGTCGCTGCGCATCTTCGACCGCAGCTTCGCGGTGACGTACTGGCTGCAGGCGGTGGCGATCGCGATCGGCCTGTTCGGCATCGCCGCGAGCTTCTCGGCGCAGGTGCTGGCGCGGCGCAAGGAGTTCGGCCTGCTCGCCCACCTCGGCCTGACGCGGCGGCAGATCCTCGCCGTCGTCGCCGGCGAAGGCGCGGTCTGGACCGGCGTCGGCGCCGCGCTCGGCCTCGTCCTCGGCATCGCGGTCAGCGTCGTCCTCGTGAAGGTGGTGAATCCGCAGAGCTTCCACTGGACGATGGAACTGCTGCTGCCCGAGGCTCGCCTGGCGGCGCTCTGCGCAGCGGTCGTCGCCGCCGGCACCCTCACCGCCTACTTCGCGGCGCGACGCGCGGTCGGGGCGCAGAGTGTCCTTGCCGTGAAAGAAGACTGGTAGGCGGAGCGCCGCTGGCGACGTCAGCGTCGGCCATCAATGCGCGAAGGTCGAGCGCATTCGAGATCGCCCCGCCGCCGGCCGTGTTGTCGAAGATGCACCAGCAGTCCGCGTCGCTCGGCCAGCCCTTGACCTCGTCGGCGCGGGCGCGAAGCCAGTCGAGCTCGTAGCGCGACCAGTACATCCGCGGCGCGCCGTGCCAGCGGTAATAGACGACGGCACCGCGGCCGTCGCCGTCGCGGCCGAGCCATCCTCCGGGCTCGCCTGCTTGCGGGCAGCACGCCGGATCGGCGGCGACCCGGCCGACGCGACACGCGGCGAGCGTTCGCTCCGCCGGCGGCGTGAACCAGCTCGGGTGGCGCGGCTCGCAGACGACGGCGCCGCCGAACGCGTCGTCGAGGAGGGCGAAGAAGCGTCGCGTCGGCCGCGGCTCGAACTCGAACGCCGGCGGCAGCTGCAACAACAGCGCCGCCAGCCGATCGCCGAGCCCGGCGACTTCGCCGAGGAATCGAAGCAGCGGCTCGCGCACTCTGCGCAGGCGCGCATCGTGGCTGATGGTGCGGGGCAGCTTGACCGAAAAGCGAAAGCCCGGCGGCGTCTGCGCAGCCCAGCGCTCATAGACCTCGGTGCGGTGGCTGCGATGGAACGACGAATTGATCTCGGCACATCCCAGCACGTTGGCGTAGCGGTCGAGGTGCCGGCCTTCGCCCGGGAACGCCGCGGCGGTGTCGCGCGAGATCGACCAGCCGGCGGTGCCGATTCGCATGTCGTCAGGGCCTCGATGAACGTGATCGCCGTCGGGGCAACTCCGGTGCCCGCCACCGCGCATTCATTGCCCGCGCCGTCGGGTCGGCGCGAGCAGCGAACGACAATGCCGGCGTGCAGGTCGCGGGAGGCAGTCGATGAAGGTCCTGGTCGGAACCGCGTCGTGGAGCGACAAGTCGCTCGTCGCCTCGAAGAAGTTCTACCCGAAGGGCGTCAGCGACCCGGAGAGCCGGCTGCGCTTCTACGCGACGCAGTTTCCCCTGGTCGAGGTCGACACCTCGTACTACGCGATCCCGCTCGCGCAGACGGCGCAGCACTGGGCCGACCGCACCCCGGCGCACTTCACGATGAACATGAAGGCGTTCCGGCTCTTCACCGGGCACGCGACCTCTGCCAAGGTGCTGCCGCCCGATCTGCGCGCGGAACTGCCGTCGTCCGGCGCGAAGAACTTCTATTTCAAAGACGTGCCGCCGGAGCTGCGCGAGGCGATCTGGCGACGGTTCAAGGAAGCGCTCGAGCCGCTGCGCAGCGCCGGCAAGCTCGGCATGGTGCACTTCCAGTTCGCGCCCTGGATCCTGCGCAACCGTGCCGGGCATGCGCACGTCGCCCACTGCGTCGAGATGATGCGAGAGTACACGGTGAGCGTGGAGTTCCGACATCGCACGTGGTTCGACGACGCCCATCTGGGCGAGACGCTCGCGTTCGAGCGCGAGCTCAACGTCGTCCACACGGTCATCGACGGCCCGCAGGGCTTCCACAACAGCGTGCCGCCGGTGTGGGAGTCGACGCACATCGACTACGCGCTGGTCCGCATGCACGGGCGCAACCACGAGACCTGGAACATCAAGGGCGCGACGGTCGCCTCGGAGCGGTTCGACTACGACTACCCCGACGCCGAGCTCGAGGACATCGCGGCGCGCGTCGAGCGGCTCGCGCCGGAGACGTTCACCACGCACGTCGTCATGAACAACAACAACGAGGACCAGGGGCAGCGCAACGCAGCGACGCTCATGCGCATCCTGGCGCGCCGGCGCGAGACGCGCGTGCCCAAGCTGGTCGCCCGCGACACGGCGACGTCGGCGAGCGAAGTGCTCGCCGCCGGCACGCTCGCCGAGCGGTCTGAATGGGTGACCGACAGCGCCTGAACTGAGCGGCACGCAGGACGCGTGCCCGCCGCCTCGGCCTACGTCTTTCGTTCGCCCAGGCGCCGCTCGAGCTCGGCGATGAGCGCGCGCGCGTCGTCGCCTTCCGGGATCGGCCGGCCGCTGTCGCGCCACTCGACCGCCGACTTGAAGCCGTCGAGCTGCGCCTGGCGTCGGAACCACACGCCTTCGGGGTTGTGCCGGGTCACGCCGTCGAAGACCGTCGCCAGCGTCTGGGCCTGCTCGAGGCCGGCCGTCAGCATGACCTGATTGACGACCAGCTTGTGCATCGCCAGGTGCGAGCGCGGCACGCCGGCGATGCGCCGCGCCAGCTTGTCGGTCGCCGCGTCGAGCTCGGCGGCCGGAACGGCGATGTTGGCCAGGCCCCATTCGGCGGCCTGCGCGCCGCTGATGAGGTCGCCGGTGAACATCATCTGCTTGGCGCGCGCCGGCCCGAGGCGGAAGGTCCACATCGCCGTCGTCGGGCAGCCCCAGACGCGCGTCGGCATGTAGCCGATCTTCGCGTCGTCGGCCATGACGAGCAGGTCGCAGCAGAGCGCGATGTCGCTGCCGCCGGCGACCGCGTAGCCCTGCACCTTGGCGATCGTCGGCTTCTTCGACCGCCACAGCGCCATGAAGTCCTCGGTGTGGCGCTTCATGACGGCGTAGTCGACCATCGAGTCCCACGGCTGCTTCTCCTGCTGCAGCGGGTTGTCGACGCCTCCGCCGCGCGGGCTCTCCTCGGCGAGCACGACGAGGTCGTAGCCGGCGCAGAAGGCGCGCCCTTCGCCTTCGACGACGATGACGTGGACCTCCTCGTCCGCCTCGGCCCATTCGACCGCGGCGCGAATCTCGCCCGGCATGTGGGCGTCGATCGCGTTGAGGCGATCGGGGCGATTCAGGCGAAGGCGTGCGATCCGCCGCTCATCGGCATCGTGGGCGATGCCGAGGCTGCTGAACACCGGCATGGCTGCGCCTCAGTTGGCGGCGAAACAGTAGATGCGCGCGTCGCCGCCTGTGGCCTTCAGCGCGTCGAGGCTGCAGCCGCGAGACTGGTGCGACGAGTTCCACGACTTCGCCGGCGCGCTGTCGTCGAGGCCGGCACGGTTGTGATGGCCGACCATCGCCGCCCCTTCGCCGCTGCTGGTCCAGTTGCGGCAGGTCGTGTCGACGTTGCCGGCGATCGCGGTGCCGTCGGGCTGCGAGCCGGTCAGGATGTCGTGCATGTTCGGGGTGTCGCCGCTCGCGTTGACGACCTCGCCTTTCTCGGTGAGCGCCGTCTCCTTGTTGATGTTGTTGGTGCCGTGCAGCTCGGTCACGTTGTTGGCGATGACGACCCCTTTGGCATTGCGCCACGGCCCCTTGCCGATGCGATCGCGCGCGTTGACGCCGTTGTCGCTCCCGCTCGGCTGCGTGCTGAGGTAGGCGCGCCAGGTCTTGTTGCCCTCGCCCACCGCCGTCGCGAGCGTGGCGCAAAGGCGGTCCACACCGGCCAGCCCCCCAAGATCTCCGCCCCGCCCCGAGCCCGTGCTCGAGATGAAGAAGCTCAGCCCGGTGGGCGAGCCGGAACCCGTCATCGAGCCGGCGCAGGCGCCGAGCAGGACGGTCGCCGTGACGAGCGACGAGGCGATGACGAAGGAGCGGGAGGACGAGGACGAGCGTTTCATCGAAATTCCTTTTTCTCGAAGCAGGAGGGCGCACTCGCGCAGGATGTCGCGACTGCGGCGCGTGGCCAGACTAGTTGAAACGCCGAGCGCCTTCAAGCGGCGTTGCCCCCCTTGCACGGTGCCCCGCGCGCAGGGGCGCGGGCATCGTGCGATGCTCGCGCATGGCTTCGCGGCGAACGATCCTCGGTGCGCTCCTGGCCGCGCCCGTGGGCGTGGCGCGCGCGGCGCCGCCGGCGGTCGCCGGGAAGGTCGCGGCGCCGCTCGCCTTCCCGGCCGACTTCGGCGCGCATCTTGATGCGCGCACCGAATGGTGGTACGTGACCGGCGCGCTCGCGGCCGGCGATCGCCTCTGGGGTTTCCAGATCACCTTCTTTCGCGCCGCGACCGGCGTCGCCGGCGACGACGCGAGCCGGTTCGCGGCGCGCCAGCTCCTGTTCGCGCACGGTGCCGTCACCGACCTCGCGGCGCGCCGATTGCGCCACGACCAGCGCATCGCGCGCAGCGGCTTCGGCATCGCCGAGGCCTCCGTCGCCGACACCGCGCTCGTCCTGCGCGACTGGCGCCTGCTGCGCAGCGAAGGCGCCGGCGCCAGCCGCTATCGCGCGCGCGCGGCAAGCGACAGCGCCGGCTTCGCATTCGACCTCGCGCTCACGGCGACGCAGCCGCTTCTGCTGCAAGGTGAGGACGGCGTCTCGCGCAAAGGCCCCCGGCGCGAGCAATTCAGCCGCTACTACAGCGAGCCGCAGCTCGACGTCCGCGGCACGCTCGCGATCGACGGTCGATCCACCGAGGTCGCCGGCAAGGCCTGGCTCGACCACGAATGGAGCGACGCCTACCTTGACCCGGGAGCAGTCGGCTGGGACTGGATCGGCATGAACCTCGACGACGGCAGCGCGCTGATGGCGTTCCGGATGCGCCGCGCCGACGGCAGCACGCTCTGGAGCGGCGGCAGCCACCGTCGCGCCGGCGCCGCGACGCGCCATTTCGCCGACGGCGAGGTCGTGTTCACGCCCGGGCGGACGTGGACGAGCGCGGCCTCGTCGACGCGTTATCCGGTCGAATGGCAAGTCTTGACGCCGAGCGGCACGTTCGGCGTTCGCGCGGTGCTCGACGACCAGGAGCTCGACAGTCGAGCCAGCACCGGCGCGATCTACTGGGAAGGCCTCGCCCTCCTCGTCGATGGCGTCGGCCGGCGCGTCGGCCGGGGCTACCTCGAGATGACCGGCTACGCCAGCCGCCTCGTTCTCTGAGGCGACGGTCAGTCGAGGTTGACGAGGCGCACGCGGCGGTTCTCGGCCGAGCCCGGATCTTTGACGTTCACCAGCTGCGTCGCACCGCGGCCGACCGAGGCGACGCGTTCCGGCGCCACGCCGCGCTCCGTGAGATAGCGCTTGACTTCGTCGGCACGCTGCTGGGAGAGGCGCTGGTTGTAGGCGGCGCCCCCGGTCGCGTCGGTGTGGCCCTCGAGAAGAAACCTGCTCGCGCGCAGTTCCGGCGACGCGAGCGCCGCGGCGAGATTCTCGAGGGCCTCGGCGCTTTCCGGCTTGATCCGCCACGAGTCGAAATCGAAGCGGATGGCCATCGAGATGTTGGGCTTGGCGGCGAGCTGAAGGGCCTCGGTGGGCGGGGTCTCGCCAGGCGGCCTCGACGTCTCGGCCGATTTCGCGGCCGACGCCGGCGTCTCGGCGCGATCGACGACGATCAGGTTGCGGCTGCTGCGCGTCATCGGCTTGAGCGCGTCGATGATGGCTTTCGTGCTCGGCGCTTCCTGGCCGGCCGAGGGCGCCGCCATGCCCATGGCCGCGCAGGCCATGCCGATCACGAAGCCGCGCCGAATCGACTCTGACATGTCCGCATCTTCCGGGAATGAGTCAACGACCTGGTCGCTCGATGGAAACGAGCTGGTCGGAAAGATATTCGGTGACCGTTCCCGAGCCTCTTCCCGGCTGACGGAACTTGATGTCGGTGCGCACCAGGAGCATGGTCCGCGGATCGATCCAGTCGGTGGCGCTCAGGAACGTCATGGCGGCGCCGTTGGCCGGCCTGGCTTCGCCATGTCGTTCGACCCGATACGCCTTGAACGTGCCGGCCGGTACGGTCACGTCTTCGAGCGCCACCACACGGGCTTCCCAGAAGTTGTTGGAGGCCTTTCCATCCGGCCCGGTGTTCGTGAACGCGGACCGCCACCGCTTGCCGACCGCGATGTCGGCCGGCGCGACCAGGTGGGCCGGATCCTTGGTGCCGAAGCGGTTGCGCACGACGCCGCCCATCTGATCGAACACCGGTGCTCCGTTGTTGAAGATCACCCGGTCGCCGGCGAGGGCCGTGACGCGAAGGACGCGATCGGTGGCATTCTGGGTGAAGCCATCGATGCTCCGGTATCGGAGCACATCGCCCAGGGCGAATCGCTGGGAGCCGCTCGCCAGCGGGCGGATGCCGTCGGGTCCGGGCTGGGCCTCGATCTTGGCCTTCTGCAGCTGATCGAGCCTGAATTGCGCCTGCTCCGAGAGAGACCCGCTCGGGTACTTCTGCAGGTAGGCGAAGAAGTCGTCCGGCCGAGTCGACTCCTTGATCCGATCCCAGTCCGACTTCTCGACCGCGACGGACTTCTCCCAGGAGTCGCGTTGAGCCCGCTGCGCTTGCGGGTCGAAGTAGAAGTCGTCTTCGAGGCTGGTGCTCTCCCACGGCACCTGGCGCCCCTCGCTCTTGCGCCGCACCTGGAGTCGGACGCGCTTGAAGACATCCTCGATGCGCGCGCCCGGGCTCTTCAGCTCCTGCAGCAGGTACTCCGTGTAGAGGCCGTTGCTGCCCCCGGGGTTGTCGTCGGCGACGTTGCCCGGTGCAGTCGCGTACGCGAGCAGCGTGCCGGGCGGAGCGTCGATCTGCGCCAGCCCCTTGCCGCTGGCGGCGGCGCCGAAGGGGTTGTCGCGGCAGGCATCGAGCACGACGATGTTCAGGCGGCTGCCCGCGGCCTTGAAGGCGTCGAGGACGGTCTGCACATCGATGGTCTGCGCGGGCACATCGGCCGCGACGCGCATCCTCGCGTCGACCGGCACCAGGTAGTTGTGCCAGTCGAGCTGGATCGCGTGACCGGCGTAGTAGAGCAGGCCGACGCCCTGGCGACCCTTGAGGGCCGCTTCCATCTTGCCGATCGCGGCCTGCATCGCGGCGCGGTCTGCGTCGCGGGCCTCATGGACGGTGAAGCCCTTGGTCCTGAGCGTCTCGCCCATCGCCCGGGCATCGTTGACGGGATTGAGCAGCGGCGCCAGCTGGTAAGCCGAGTTGCCGATGACGAGGGCGACCCGAACGTCGAGCGGCGCCTCGGCGTGCGCGCTCGCCAGGCTCAGAAGGATCGCGCAGGCGCCGCCGCGCGAAAGGGCCGACCACCGGGAGGCGCCGAGTCGCGACGAAGTGGGCATCACCCGATGATGTTGACCGTTCGGACCGCCGTTGTCATCCCCATCGACCACCGCTCGTCGTGCCGATGCTCGCGTGCCGTTCCATCCAGGTGCTAGCCTCGCGGCACTGCGTAGCGACCCGGCGGCCGGTGGAATCCGCCAGCGAGTACCAAGAGGCCCCGCGTGCACAGATTGTTGAGGCGGTCGATTGTCTTTCGCGCGCTCCTCCTCGTGGCTTTTGCCGTCTGGGCGGCAATCGCGAGCCTGGCCAGCCCAGCATCGCACGGCATCCGCACCAGCACGTTCGACGCCATGCAGCGCCATCGCCTCTGGGCGAGCGCACCCGACCCGCGCCTGCTCATCGTCGACGTCGACGAGAGGTCGCTCGCCGAGCTCGCCCCCGAGTTCGGTCGCTGGCCGTGGCCGCGCGACACGCTCGCGGCCGTGCTCGCGAGCGCCGAGTCCGCCGGTGCAGAGGCCGTCGTGTTCGATGTCCTCTTCTCCGACCCCGACCGCAGCCATCCCGGCGGCGACAGGGCCTTCGAGACCGCGGTTCGGAACAGCTCGCGCTCGTTCTACACGGTCGTGCGACTGCCGCGCCAGAACGATGCCCGGAGCGCGCTCTCCGTCCGCGATCTCCCGGGACTGGCGCTTCCCGGTGCCGGACCCGGGGGGACCGTCGCCGTCGTGCTGCCCTTCATGCAGGCGATCCTCGACACCCGTCGCCTCGGCACGAGCACCGTCACGCTCGACGAAGACGGCGTCCTGCGCTCGTTCGCCTGGGCCGAGCCCCATGGCACGTGGCGCCTCGTCTCGCTGCCGTTCGCCGTCGCCGCCGGGCTCGGCTCGTCGCTGGAGGCCGACACCGCCGCGCATCTCGTCGTGTGGCGGCGCGCGGCCGATGCCTATCCGCGCGTCTCGTTCGTCGACGTGTGGCGATGCGCCGAGGGCGTGCAGCGCGAGCGCTGTCCCGACCTGCGCGGGCGGATCGTCGTTCTCGGAGCGACCGCCGCGTCGCTGCATGACGTCGAGTCAACGCCGCTGAAGGCGAACCATGCCGGCGTCGACATTCTCGCGACGCTGATCGACAACGCGCTGCACGGGCGCCAGTTCCTCGTCGTCACGCCGGCGACCCGGCTGGCGCTGGCGCTGGCGGCCCTCGCGATCGCCGCCGCGATCGTCGCCCTGGGACGCGCGAGCTCGATCCGCTTCGCCACGATCGCCCTGCCCGCGCTGCTCGCGCTCGTCGGCTACGCGTCCCTGCACAGCGAGCGTGTCTACTTCGACCTGATGATTCCCGCCGCCATCGCGTTGACCTATCTCTCCGCGATCCGGATCTACGAGGGGCTTCGCACCCGGCGATTTCGCCTGAAGCAGGCACCGGCGCCCGGCAGCTGGGCGGTGGTCTGCGAAGGAAGCGAGCAGATCGCCGAGCGTTTCCAGTGGCGCATCTTCGACGTCGCCGCAGCGCGACTGTGGTCGGTGGTCGCCCTGGCACCGGCGTCGGAGAACCTCCTCGCGTGGTCCTGGGCGCTCGTCGGCGTCGGCGACCGGGCCGCGGCGGAAGCACAGATCAGGGCGTTCGGCCGGACCGATCCGGGCATCGCTTGCCGGGCCTTCGAGGTCACCGATCGCTTTCCGGAATGCCTCTATCGCACCCTGGCAGAAGGGGCAGCCGCATCGCCAACGGCAGGAGCGTCGCCATGATCCGAAGGTCTCTTCACGGTCTGGCCAGCGCCGTGCTGCTGGCGGCGTTTGCCTCGGCCGCGGCGCAGGAGGTCCGGCTGCTCGAGAACGCGGAGCTGCGCGGCCACGCGTCGCCGGCCGCACCGGTCGTCGCGTCGTGGCGCGCCGGGCATCGCGCTCAGCTCGTCGAGCTGCGCGCCGGATGGGCGCAGGTGCGCGACGGCAGCACGACGGCGTGGCTGCGAGCGAGCGCCCTCGACACCGCTCCGGCCGGCTACGCCGCCGCCGCCGCGCTCGAGACGGGGCGGCGCGCTTCCGGCAACGAGGTGGTCAGCCTCGGCGTCCGCAGCTACCCTGCGCCGCGGCCCAATCGTCACGCGCTGATCATCGGCGTCGGCGCCTACCAGACGGATCCGGCCCGCAAGGTCGAGGCGCTGCCCGGCGTCAAGCACGACCTCCTGAACGCGCTGGTGATCGCGCGCTACCTCCAGGTGCCGATCGAGAACACCACGCTCGTGCAAGACGAGGCCGCAACGCGAACGGGTCTGGCCACGGCGATGGCCGACCTGGCGACGCGCATGAATCCCGGCGACCGCGTCTTCATCTACTGGGCCGGGCACGGCTCGCGCTACCGCGACGCGGCCGAGGGCGGCGCCTGCATCGAATCGCTGGTTCCCTTCGATCTCAAGGACGTCAGCAACCGGGACTTCGCGACGTGGGTCAAGCCGATCGGCGACAAGGCCGACAAGATGCTCGTGATGTTCGACGCGTGCCACTCGGCAGGAGTGGCCGATGCGTCGCGCAGCATCGCGGTGCTGCGGCCGCGCGCCACCGCGGGCGCCGACGCGTGCCAGGTTCCCTCGAACGTCCGGACGCGAAGCTTTTCGACCGCCGTGCGCGAGGCGGGATTGAGCGTCCTCGACGTCGTCCACGTGGCGTCGGCGCGCCCGGACGAAGTGAGCTTCGAGGACGCGACCGGCGGTCTGGCGACGACTGCGCTGCGCGACTGCCTGGGCGGAGACGCGGTCGATCGTGACGGGTCGGGCGCCGTGACGATGGCCGAGATTGCCGCCTGCGTGCAGGCCAAGGTCGATTCGAAGATGGCGCCGTACCCGCGCCTCGCTTCCAGTCACCTGACGCTGTCCGGGAACGCTTCGTTCGTTCCCGCGCTGTTCGCCGCGCCCGTCGCGGCGGGCCCGACGATCGCCGCGCCGGTTCCCGTCGTCGGCATCGACGGTGTCGTCCAGGAAATCTATCGCCAGCGCGACGCCAAGTGGACGGTGCGGGCCTCGGCCAGCGGGAGCCGCGTGAAGATCGGCGACCTCTTGCCCGACTGGTCGGTCACCTCGGACCGCGACGGCTACCTGTACGTCGTCATGGTCGGCAGCGATCGGCAGTCGCTCTATCTGCTGTTTCCGAACGACCTCGATCAGGACCATCGCATCGCCGCGCAACGCACCGTGACGATTCCGCGGCCTCAGTGGGCCCTGCGCGCGGGGGGTCCTGTCGGCAACGACGAGATCCTGGTGATCGTGACCGACGGGCCGCGCGACCTGAGCGTGCTCGAGGGCACGAAGACCGTCAGCTTCACCAAGCCGCTCACCGACGCGGCGGGCCGGGCCCGGCTGCAACGCGTGTTCGCGACCAATGCCCATGTCGGCGCGGCGTGCACATCCGCCTCCGGCTGCTCCGACGCCTTCGGCGCCGCCGTGCTCACCATCCAGGAGCACGACTGAGCCGCGCGGGCCGGCCTGCGCCGGCGCCCGCCTCAGTGCGCTCCCGCAGCGTCGACCGCGACGTTCTTCGCGGGCTTCGCCGCCCAGACGAACACGAGCAGCACGACGAACAGCATCCCGGAGAGGAAGAACAGGTCGTCGACCGCGAGCGTGTAGGCCTGCTGGTCGATCATGCGGTTGATCGTCGCCATCGACTGGCTCGCGGTGTAGCCGCTCGCGCCGAGCTGGCTCAGCGCCGCCGTCGCCGCGCTGTTGGCGCTGTTGATGCCTTCGGCGAGCTCCGAGTGATGCAGCGCCGCGCGGTTCTCCCACACCGTCGTGAAGATCGACGTGCCGATGGCACCGGCCGTGATGCGCGCGAAGTTGCTGAGGCCGGCCGCCGCCGGCATGCGGTCGGGCGTCAGGCCCGAGAAGATGATCGCCTGCAGCGGAATGAAGAAGAACGCCATCGCCGCGCCCTGCAGCACGGTCGGAATCAGGATGGTGCGGAAATCGGCCAGCGTGTTGAAGTGCGAGCGCATGACGAGCACCGCGCCGAAGCCGAGGAAGGCCACGGTGGCGAGCTTCCTCGGATCGATCTTGGCGACGTTCTTGCCGACCCACGGCGAGATGATGATCGCGAGGATGCCGACCGGCGCGGTCGCGAGGCCCGCCCACGTCGCGGTGTAGCCCATGTACTGCTGCAGCCAGAGCGGCAGCAGCACGACGTTGCCGAAGAAGAGGCCGTACGCGACCGAGAGCGCCATCGTTCCGGTCAGGAAGTTGCGGCGCGCGAACAGGCGCAGGTCGACGATCGGGTGCTCCTCGGTGAGCTCCCAGGCGAGGAAGAACGCGAAGCCGACGACCGCAACGACGGCGAGGACGACGATCTGCGTCGAGCCGAACCAGTCGAGCTCCTTGCCCTTGTCGACCATGATCTGGAGCGCGCCGATCCAGATCACGAGCAGCCCGAGGCCGACGTAATCGAACGGCGACTTGCGCGAGCCCGGGTCGCGCTTGCGATAGATCGACCAGGTGATCGCCGCCGCGATCAGGCCGACCGGCACGTTGATGTAGAAGATCCAGGGCCACGAGATGTTGTCGGTGATCCAGCCCCCGAGCAGGGGACCCGCGACCGGCGCGACCAGCACCGTCATCGCCCACATCGCCATCGCGCTGCCCGCCTTGGCGCGCGGATAGCTCGACAGCAGCAGCGTCTGCGAGAGCGGGATCATCGGCCCGGCGACGAAGCCCTGCAGGACGCGGAACGCGATCAGCATGCCGATGTTGGGCGCGAGCCCGCACAGCCACGACGCGATCACGAACAGGAGGATGCTGCCGACGAAGAGCCGCACCGGGCCGAAGCGCTGCGTCAGCCAGCCGGTGAGCGGCACCGAGATCGCGTTGGCCACCGCGAACGAGGTGATGACCCACGTGCCCTGCGACGGGCTGACGCCGAGGTCGCCCGAGATCGCCGGGATCGAGACGTTGGCGATCGACGTGTCGAGGACGTTCATGAACGTCGCCAGCGACAACGCGATCGTGCCGAGCACGAGCTCGGCGCCTTGCAGCGGCTGGGTCTGCGGCGCCGCGCGCGCCGGCGCGGCCTGCGCCGGCTGCGGCGCAGCGAGGCTCGCGGTGGCCATCAGCGCGTCGCGACGGGAGCGGAGCCCTGCGCGAGGGTGGGCGCGGCGCTCGGCGCGCGCGCCGCGGCCGGGGCGCGTGCGTCGAGGCCGACGCGCCGGCCGAGGTTGGCGGCGATGATCTTCTTCACCTCCGCGTCGGCCTGCTCGTTGCCGTGGTCGAAGACGCTCGTCTGCGCCCGCGCGGGCCGCTGCCCGACGTCGGCGAGGACGCGGCCGTCGGTCCTGCTGACGTCGACCTTCGCGTCCATCGACAGGCCGACGCGCAGCGGATGCTCGGCGACTTCCTTCGCATCGAGCGCGATGCGGACGGGGACGCGCTGCACGACCTTGATCCAGTTGCCGGTGGCGTTCTGCGCCGGCAGCAGCGCGAACGCCGCGCCGGTGCCGGCGCCGAGGCCTTCGACGGTGCCGTGGTACGTGACCTTCTTGCCGTAGACGTCGGCCTCGAGCTCGACCGGCTGGCCGATGCGCAGGTTCCTCAGCTGGCCTTCCTTGAAGTTGGCGTCGACCCAGACGTCGTTGAGCGCGACCACCGACAGCAACGGGGCGCCCGCCTGGACGCGCTGGCCGAGCTGGACGCTGCGCCTCGCGACATAGCCGTCGACCGGCGCAACCAGCTCGACGCGGCTGAGCGCCAGGTAGGCCTCGCGCACGCGGGCGGCGGCGCGCAGGACGTTGGGATGCTGCTCGACCGGCACGTTCTCGGTCAGCGACTGGTTGGAGACGAGCTGCTCGCGTGCCGCTTCCACCGCCGACTGCGCCGCCGCGAGGCCGCTCTTGGCCGCCGCGAGCTGCGCGGTGACGTGGTTGAACTCCTCCTGGCCGACGGCACCGGTGCGCACCAGCGGCGCCCGACGCGCGACGTCGTCCTGTGCGCGCAGGACGTCGCTCTGCGCGCGCGCGGCGTCGGCTTCGCGGGCGGCGATCTGCGCCTTGAGCGAGCCGTTATTGATATACGTCGTGCGCACTTCGCGCACCGTCTGGGCGAGCTGCGCCTCGGCCTGCTCGAGCGCGACCTGCGCATCGGCCGGGTCGAGCCGGACGAGCGACTGGCCGGCCTTGACGAAGTCGGTGTCGTCGGCATTGATGGCGACGACGGTGCCCGAGACCTGCGGCGTCACCTGCACGACGTTGGCCTGCACGTAGGCGTTGTCGGTGCTCTCGTAGTGGCTGAGGTAGAGCCAGTAATAGAGGCCGTAACCCGCGCCGGCGAGGAGCACGGCCAGCGAGACGCCCACCAGCGCGACCTTGCGCTTGGCGCGCTGCTTGCGCGGCCTGGCGGACGGTGCGCTCTCCGGCGCCGGGCGCGGCGCTGGGGCGTCGGCGGCCGCCGGGGCGGCGGTCGATGTCGAGGGCGGCGGGACGACCCGCTCTTCTTCGGCGAGGCTCATGAAATCTCCGGGGATCTTCTGCGTGTGTTCGAATGAAGCGGACTCGACGGCTCAGCGCACGGCGCCGGCATCGGCGAGTCGCTGCGCGTCGGGCGGGGCGACATAGCCGCCGCCGAGGGCGCGCACCAGCAGCATCTGCGAGTCGATCGCGCGGGCACGCAGGTCGGTCGTCAGGCGCCGCTGCGCGAGAACGTTGTTCTCTGCATTGAGGACGGTGAGGTAGCCGCCGAGCCCGGCGCGATAGCGCTGGCTCGCCAGGTCGTAGGCGGCTTCTGCCGATGCCTGCGCGGCGGCCTGCTCGCTTTGCTGGCGAACCACCGATCGCGTCGAGCTGATCTGGTCGGCGACGTCGTGGATGGCGTCGACGAGCGTCGCGTTGTAGTTCTCGACCGCGACGTCGAGCTCGGCGGTGCGGCCGCGCAGGCCGGCGCGCAGGCGACCGGCATCGAAGATCGGCAGCCGGATCGCGGGACCGATGCCGTACTGCTCGCTGCCGGCGTTGACGAGCTTCTCGAGCCCCAGCGTCGACAGGCCGACGAACGCGACGAGGTTGACGTTGGGATAGAACTGCGCGCGCTGCGCAGCCACCTCCCCGGCCGCCGCCTCGACGCGCCAGCGCGCCGCGACGACGTCGGCGCGGCGCCCGACCAGATCGGCGGGAACGACGTCGGGGATCGCGACCGGGCGCAGCGTCGTCAACGTCGGCGCGAGGGTGTCGAAGCGCTGCGGCGGCTCGGCGAGCAACGCCGCGATCGCATGGCGCGAGAGGGCGATCTGCTCGTCGACCGCTTCGAGCTGCTGGCGCGTCTCAGGGCGAAGGCCTTCGCTCTGGCGCAGCTCGACCGCGGTGTCGAGGCCGGCCGAGACGCGCTGGCGCGTCAGCGAGAACATCTCCTCGCGCTGCGCGAGCGCGCGCTGCAGGACCTCGCGCTGCTCGACGGCACGGGCGAGCTGCACGTAGGTGCGCGCGACGTTGACGGCGAGGAGGACGCGCGCCGCATCCGCATCGGCGCGGGCAGCGCGCTCCGCGCCGATCGCGGCGTCGAGCTGGGCCCGGTTGCGGCCGAACAGGTCGAGTTCCCACGAGCCGTTCAGCTGCAACGTCGCGGTCGTCTGCCGGGTGCCGGCGAGCGGCGGCGGATACAGGCCGTTCTCGGTGAAGCGTTGGCGCGTGACGTCGAACGCGCCGTTCACTTGCGGGCCCCGGGCGGCATCCGCGGACTCGACGTTGGCCGCGGCACGGGCGGCGCGCGCC
>DATIDZ010000284.1:0-7113 GCA_035456045.1 Caldimonas sp. | reverse complement strand
AACGTGTACGGCGTCGACGAGCGCGCGCGCGTCGTCGTCCGCGTCGACAACGGCACCTGGAAGTACGTGCCCTGACGCGACGGAGTGAGGGATGACGCCCGAGGTCGCCCTCATCCTCGGCATCGACGGCCTCGCCAACGGCGCCGTCTACCTGCTCGCCGGGCTCGGACTGGTGCTGATCTTCTCGGTGACGCGGGTCGTCTTCGTCCCGTTCGGCGACGTCGCCGCGTTCGCCGCGCTCAGCCTCGCCGCGTTCGAGACCGGCCGGCTGCCCGCGACGGTCGGCCTCGTCGCGACGCTCGCCGTCCTCGCGCTCGCCGTCGAGATCAGGAGCCTCGTCGTTCGCGGCGAGGCGAGGCGCATCCCGCGCGCCGTCGCCGGCTGGGGCGTGCTGCCGGCGCTGCCGTGCCTGGCCGCTTGGGCGATCGCTGGCCGCGCCGCGCCGGCGGCGGTGCAGGTCGTCGTCGCGGTCGCGCTGGTCGTGCCGATCATTCCGCTGGTCGCGCGCGTCGCGCTGCAGCCGATCGCCGACGCGTCGGTGCTCGTCCTGCTGATCGCCTCCCTCGCGCTGCACTACCTTCTCTCCGGACTCGGCCTGCTCTTCTTCGGCCCGGAAGGATCGCGCACCGCGCCTCTCGCCGGCGGCGCGATCTCGGTCGGCGGCTTCAGCGTGAGCGGGCAGGTGCTGCTCATGGTCGGCGCCTCGCTCGCGCTGAGCGGCCTCTTCTTCCTCGCGTTCGAGCGCACCGTCGCCGGCAAGGCGCTGCGCGCGACGGCGGTCAACCGCGTCGGCGCGCGCCTGGTCGGCATCCGGCCGGCGCGGACGGCGCTGCTCGCCTACGTGTGCGCGTCGCTGCTCGCCGGGCTCATCGGCATCCTGGTCGCGCCGGTGACGACGATGTACTACGACTCCGGCTTCCTGATTGGCCTGAAGGCGTTCGTCGCGGCCATCATCGGCGGCCTCGTCAGCTATCCGCTCACCGCCGTCGGCGCGCTCGCCGTCGGCGTCGTCGAGAGCTTCGCCTCGTTCTGGAGCGGCGCGCTCAAGGACGTGATCGTCTTCAGCCTGCTCATCCCGGTGCTCCTGCTGCGCTCGTTCTTCTCGGCGCACGTCGAGGAGGAAGAAGAGGAGATCGACGAGTGAGCCCGCGCGCCCGCCATCGCGCGCTGGTCGGCGTCGTCGTCGCCGCGATCGCGCTCGCGCCGCTCGGGCTCGGCAAGTTCGGCATCTCGCTGCTCAACGACATCGGCATCGGCGCGCTCGTCGCGCTCGGTCTGGTGCTGCTCACCGGCATCGGCGGCGCGACGTCGTTCGGGCAGGCCGCGTTCGTCGGCATCGCCGCCTACGCGACGGCCTGGCTGACGACGGCGCACGGTGCGTCGCCGTGGCTCGGCCTCGCCTTCGCGCTCGCGCTCACCGGCCTCGCCGCGCTCGCGATCGGCGTGCTGACGCTGCGCCTCGGCGGCCACTTCCTGCCGCTCAGCACGATCGCGTGGGGCCTGTCGATCGCGCTCCTGTTCGGCAACGTCGATGCGTTCGGCCGCCACACGGGCCTGGCCAACGTGCCGCCGCTGCGCATCGGCGCCTGGTCGCTGGTCGAGCCGCAGGCGATCTACTACCTGATCTGGGCGATCGTCGGCCTGGCCTTCGTCTTCAACCGCAACCTGCTCCGGTCGCGGCCCGGCCGGGCGATCCGCGGCCTGCGCGGCGGCGCGGTGCTGCTGGCGAGCGTCGGCGCCGACGCGTTCCGCGTCCGCCTGACGCTCTTCGTCCTCGCCGCCTTGCTCGCCGGCCTCGCCGGCTGGCTCTACGCGCACATGAACCGCTTCGTCAGCCCGGCGCCGTTCGACGTGCGCGCGAGCATCGAGTACCTTCTGATGGCCGTCGGCGGCGGCCTCGGCCAGCTGAGCGGCGCGCTCGCCGGCGCGGCCGTGGTGCTGCTGCTGAAGAACGTCCTGCAGGACACACTGCCGCTCCTCACCCAGCGCGCCGGCCAGCTGCAGGCGGTCGCGTTCGCGGTGCTCTTCATCCTGCTGCTGCAGCACGCGCGCGGCGGGCTGATGGGCTTCGTGAGACGGTGGACGCGCGGCCGATTCGCATCGACCGCCGTCGACGCCGCGAGCTTCGCGGGCGCCGAGCCGCTGCCGCGCCGCACGCTGCCGGCCGCCGGCACGCCGGTGCTCGCGGTGCGCGGCGCGGTCAAGCGCTTCGGCGGCCTCGTCGCCGTCGACGACGTCAGCTTCGAGATCGGCGCCGGCGAGATCGTCGGCCTGATCGGCCCGAACGGCGCCGGCAAGTCGACGCTCTTCAACCTGCTGACGCGAACGCTGCCGATGAGCGCGGGCCGGATCGATTTCCTCGGCCGCGACGTCTCTGCGCTCTCGCAGCGGCGCCTCGCGCGCCTCGGCATGGCGCGCACGTTCCAGCACGTGAAGCTGCGCCCGCAGATGAACCTGCTCGACAACGTCGCGCTCGGCGCGCACGGCCGCACGCGCTCCGGGCTGCTCGCCGCCGGCCTCGGGCTCGACCGCGTCGAGGAGCGCCGCATCCTCGCCGAGGCGATGCGCCACCTCGGCCGCGTCGGCCTCGCCGCACAGGCGCACGAGATGGCCGGCAGCCTGCCGCTCGGCACGCAGCGCACGCTCGAGATCGCACGCGCGCTCGCCGCCGACCCGGTCCTGCTCGTCCTCGACGAGCCGGCCGCCGGCCTGCGCCGCCAGGAAAAGCGCGCCCTCGCCGAGCTGCTGCGGACGCTGCGCGGCGAAGGCGTGACGATCCTCGTCGTCGAGCACGACATGGACTTCGTGATGAACCTCGTCGACCGCCTCGTCGTCATGAACTTCGGCGCCAAGCTCGTCGAGGGCGCGCCGGCGGCGGTGCGTGCGGATCCGCTCGTGCAGGCGGCGTATCTCGGCGGCACGGCGTGAGCGGCGCTCCGATCGGCATCGTGAACGACGCGCCGGCGATGCTCGAGGTCGGCGCGCTGCATGTCTCGTACGGCCGCGTCGAGGCGGTGCGCGGCGTGACGCTCGCGCTCGCACCGGGCCAGATCGTCTCGGTCATCGGCCCGAACGGCGCCGGCAAGACGACGCTCCTCGCCGCGGTGATGGGCCTGCTGCCGTCGACCGGGACGCTGCGCTTCGAGGGCGAGGACCTGCGCCGGCTCGACGTCGAGGCGCGCGTCGAGCGCGGCCTGTGCCTCGTTCCCGAGAAGCGCGAGCTCTTCGGCGAGCTGAGCGTGCTCGACAACCTGCTGCTCGGCGGCTTCGTCCGGCGATCGCGACGCGCGCGCGGCGGCGCGCTCAGGCAGAGCCTGCAGGTCGTGTACGACCGCTTCCCGCGCCTCGCCGAGAGGCGCAGGCAGCGCGCGAGCACGCTCTCGGGCGGCGAGCGGCAGATGCTGGCGCTCGGCCGCGCGCTGATGTCGGCGCCGCGCCTGCTGATGCTCGACGAGCCCAGCCTCGGCCTCGCGCCGATGATGGTGCAGGAGATCCTCGCGATCGTTCGCGGCCTGCGCGACGACGGCGTCTCGATCCTGCTCGTCGAGCAGAACGCGCGCGCTGCGCTCGAGAGCTCCGACGAGGGCTACGTGCTCGAGACCGGCGAGGTCGCGCTGAGCGGCGCGTCGTCGGTCCTCGCGCGCGACCCGCGCGTGCAGTCGACCTATCTCGGCGGGACGACCGATGACGATTGAGGCGCTCGCGCCGCACGAGCGGACGCTGCCGGCGATGCTGCGCCGCGGCGCCGAGCGCCACGGCGAGCGGCCGCTGCTCGCCTTCGGCGCGCGCGCGTGGACGCACCGCGACGGCCCGCGCCTGGCCGCCGCGCGGGCCGCGTCGCTGCGCGCGGCCGGCATCCGCCGCGGCGATCGCGTCGCCGCGATGCTCTCGAACCGGATCGAGCTGATCGAGCTCGTCCTCGCCTGCGGCTGGATCGGTGCCGCGGTCGTGCCCATCAACACCGCCGCGATGGGGCCGCAGATCGGCTACGTCGTCGGCGACTGCGCGGCGCGGCTGCTGGTGATCGAAGGCGCCTTCGTCGAGCGGCTCGCGACGGCCGGGCTGGAAGGCGCGGCGCTCGCGACGATCTGGGTCGCCGGCGAAGCGATGCCGTCGCGCACCACCTGCGAACCGATGCCGGCGCGCATTGCATGCGAGCCGTTCCCGGCGAACATCGCCTGCGAACCGTTGCCGGCGCTGCCCGACCGCAGCGACGACGGCGAGGCCAGCGCGGCCGATCCGGCGATCGCTCCCGCCGACACCCTCGCGATCCTCTACACGTCCGGGACCACCGGCCCCGCCAAGGGCGTGCTCTGCTCGCACGCGCAGCTGCACTGGTGGGGCGTGCACAGCGCCGACGTTCTCGGCGTCGACGCCGACGACGTCCTCTGCACGACGCTGCCGCTCTTCCACATCAACGCGCTCAACACATTCGCGCAGGCCTCGCTCGCCGGCTGCCGCGTCGCCTACGAGCCGCGCTTCTCGGCGTCGGCGTTCTGGGCGACGATGCGCGAGCGCGAGGCGACCGTCGTCTACCTGCTCGGCGCCATGGTGCCGATCCTGCTCGCGCAGCCCGTGGCCGGCGCCGAGCGCGGCCATCGCGTCCGCATCGGCCTCGGCCCCGGCGTCCCGGCGAGCGCCGCCGCGGCGTTCCGCGAGCGCACCGGCGTGCCGCTGCTCGAGGGCTACGGGTCGACCGAGACGAACTTCGTCATCGCCAGCGCGCCGGCGCGGTCGCGTCCCGGCAGCATGGGGTGGCTGCGGCCCGGCTTCGCGGCGCGCGTCGTCGACGCGAACGACGTCGACCTGCCCGCCGGCGAGGCCGGCGAGCTCGTGCTCCGCGCCGACGAGCCGCTCGCGTTTTCTTCCGGCTACTTCGGCCAGCCCGAGGCGACGGCGGCCGCATGGCGCGACGGCTGGTTCCACACCGGCGACCGTGTCGTGCGCGAGGCCGACGGCTGCTTCCGTTTCGTCGACCGGCTCAAGGACGCGATCCGCCGCCGCGGCGAGAACATCTCGTCGTACGAGGTCGAGCAGGTGCTGCAAAGCCATCCGGGCGTCGCGTCGGTCGCGGTCTTCCCGGTGCGCTCCGAGCTCGCCGAGGACGAGGTGATGGCGGCGCTCGTCGCCCGTCCCGGCGAGTCGCTCGATCCTGCCGAGGTGGCGCGCTTCTGCGCGAGGCGGCTGCCGTCGTTCGCGATCCCGCGCTTCATCGACATCGTCGACGAGCTGCCGCGCACCGAGAACGGCAAGGTGCAGAAGTACAAGCTGCGCGAGCGCGGCGCGACGGCGAGCGCCTGGGACAGGCAGGCCGCGGCGCGCGGGGCGAAGGGCTGAACGATGACCGCGTACTGGAACGCCGAGCTCGAGACGATGCCGTGGGCCGACGTCGAGCGCTGGCAGGCCGGTCAGGTCGCGGCGATGCTGCCGGCATTGCGCGAGCGCTCGCGCCTCTACGCCCGCCTGCATGCCGGCGTGCGCGACGACCTCGCGCTGCGCTCGGCCGCCGACCTCGCCGCCTTGCCGTTCACGCTCAAGGACGACCTGCGCGTCGCCCAGCAGGAGGCGAGCGAGGCCGAGCCGCTCGGCGCCAACCAGGCGGTGCCGCGCGCCGAGCTCGTGCAGGCGATCTCGTCGTCGGGAACGACGGGGCGACCGCTCTACTACGGGCTCAGCGCACGCGACGTCGAGGTCTTCGGCGACGCCGTCGCCAACGTCTGGTTCACCGCCGGCATCCGCAACGACGACGTCGTCGCCCACCTCGTCGGCCTGCCGATGGTCGCCGGCGGCCTGCCCTACGCCGACGGCTTTCGCCGCGTCGGCGCGACGCTGTGCTGGCTCGGCGGCTTCGCGACCGACCGCATCCTGCGCGAGATGCGCCACCTGCGGGTCACCGCGCTGCTCGCGACGACGTCGTTCGCGCTCCACCTCGCCGAGAAGTGGGCCGCGGTCGGCGCCGAGACCGGCATCGCCTCGTGCCTGCGCAAGGTGATCGGCGGCGGCGAGCCCGGCCTCGCGCAGACCGAGCTCCGCCGGCGCATCGCCGGCGGCCTGGCGCTCACCCACCTGCGCGAGACGATGGGCCTCGGCGACGTGATGCCGTCGATGTGGGGCGAGTGCGAGGCCGAGGACGGCATGCACTTCAACGCGCAGCGCTACGTCCTGGTCGAGCTGATCGATCCCGACTCGGGCGCCACGCTGCCGTGGCGCGAGGGCGGCACCGGCGAGCTCGTCTACACGACGTTCGCGCGCGATGCGACGCCCGTGGTGCGCTACCGCTCGCGCGATCACGCGCACGTCGTCGCGATGCGCTGCGCGTGCGGCCGCACCAGCCCGCGCATCCGATGCATCGGCCGCACCGACGACATGCTGATCTACAAAGGGATGAACGTCTTCCCGACCGCCGTGCGCGACCTCGTCGTCGACCGTTTCGCCGGCCGCGTCGAGCCGATGCTGCGCCTCTGGAAGGAGAGCGCCGGGCAGGTGCGCTTCGACGACGCGATCGCGCTCGACGTCGAGTCGTCGGCGCCGCTCGACGAGCCGCAGCGTGCCGAGCTCGCGCACGAGATCGAGGCGGCGGTGCGAGCGCAGCTGCAGGTGCGCGTCGCCGTCACGGTGCTCGACCGCGGCGGCCTGCCGCGCGGCGTCTACAAGAATGCGATCGTCGCGGTGCACGAGCCGGCGATCGCCGCAGGGAAGGATCCGAAGCGATGAAGTTCGACCATGCGGCGCTGAGCGCCGCCCACCTCTGGTCGTCGCCGTTCGTGCGCTGGCAGGGGCGACTGGCCGACGTCTCGAGCCTCGACCTCGCCGTCGCGGTCACGCGCGACGCGCTGGCGGCACGCGCGTTCGACGCGGGCCGCGTCGAGCAGATCGTCCTCGGCACGACGATCCCGCAGCAAGGCGCGTTCTACGCCGCCCCGTGGATCGCGGCCCGCCTCGGCTGCGCGGGCATCGGCGGGCCGCACCTCGCGCAGGCGTGCGCGACCTCGGTCGCGTGCATCGTCGCCGCGGCCGCGGCGGTCGAGGTCGATCGGCGCGCGTGCTCGCTCGTCGTCACCGCCGACCGCACGAGCAACGGGCCGCTCCTCGTCTACCCGCGCAGCCGAGGCG
>DATIDZ010000283.1:0-3250 GCA_035456045.1 Caldimonas sp. | reverse complement strand
GCGGTCGAGCGTCGCGAGCTTCTGCCGCGTGAGCACGAGCGCCGTCGGCCCGTCCGTGTGGGTGACCGCGAAGCGCCACGCCTCGGCCGCCTCGTTCGCGTCGCACGGGCGCATGACCGTCATGTTCGGGATCAGCCTGAGCGACATCAGCTGCTCGATCGGCTGGTGCGTCGGGCCGTCCTCGCCGAGGAAGACCGAGTCGTGCGTGAACACGTAGATCACGCGCTGCTCCATCATCGCCGCGAGGCGGATCGGCGGGCGCATGTAGTCGGAGAAGATCAGGAAGGTAGAGCCGTAGGCGACGAACCCGCCGTGCGCGGCGAGGCCGTTGACGATCGCTCCCATCGCGTGCTCGCGAACGCCGAAGTGGACGTTGCGCCCGGCGTGGCTCCAGCCGCCGCCGTCGGACCCTTCACTGTCTTCGCCGGCGACGAGCGGCGGGTTGAAGTCGCCCTGCCCCTTCATTGCCGTGTGCGTCGACGGATCGAGGTCGGCCGAGCCGCCCACGAGCGCCGGCAGCTTCGGCGCGATCGCGTTCAGCACCTTGCCGCCGGCGACGCGCGTCGCCATGCCCTTGGCATCGGCAGGAAAGACCGGGACGTCGCCGTCCCAGCCCGCGGGCAGCTCGTCGCGCAGGCGCTGCTGCAACTCGCGCGCGAGCTCGGGGAATGCCTTCGCGTACGCGGCGATGCGCTCGTTCCACGCCGCCTCGGCCTTCTCGCCGCGGCCGAGCGCTTCGCGGAAGTGGGCAAGCGCCGGCTCGGGGACGAGGAACGGCGGCTCGACCGGCCAGCCGAGCGTTTCCTTCGTCTTCCTGACGTCGACCGCGCCGAGCGGCGAGCCGTGCGCCTTGAAGCTGTCCTGCTCGGGCGAGCCGAAGCCGAGGTGGGTGCGGACGAGGATCAGCGACGGCCGCATCGTCTCGTCGCGCGCGGCGGCGAGCGCGGCGTCGATCGCCTCCAGGTCGTTGCCGTCGTCGACGTTGATCGTCTGCCAGCCGTACGCTTCGAAGCGCTTCGCCCGGTCTTCGGAGAACGTCATGTCGGTGCCGGCCGAGAGCGTCACCGAATTGTTGTCGTAGAGGCAGACCAGCTTGCGAAGCTTCAGGTGCCCGGCGAGCGACGCCGCTTCCGAGGCGACGCCTTCCATCAGGTCGCCGTCGCTGGCCATGACCCATGTGCGGTGATCGACGACCGCATGGCCGTCGCGGTTGTAGCGCGCGGCGAGCTGCGCCTCGGCGATCGCCATGCCGACCGCGTTGGCGAAGCCCTGGCCGAGGGGCCCCGTCGTCACCTCGACGCCGGCGGTGTGGCCGCGCTCGGGATGGCCCGGCGCCTTGCTGCCCCACTGGCGAAAACTCTTGATCTCGTCGAGCGTGAGGTCGTAGCCGGTCGCGTGGAGGAGGCTGTAGAGAAGCGCCGAGCCGTGGCCGGCCGAGAGCACGAAGCGATCGCGGTCGGGCCAGAGCGGATGCGCCGGGTGGTGCTTGAGGAAGCGCGTCCACAGCACGTAGGCCATCGGCGCGGCGCCGAGCGGCAGGCCGGGGTGGCCGCTGTTGGCCTGCTGCACCATGTCGACCGAGAGGAAGCGAAGCGTGTCTATGCACTGCTGGTCGAGCTTGTTCGTCATGGCGAGGTCCTCGATGCGTCAGGCAGCGCGCGGCGCGTCGGTCGCGGCGTCGTACTCGCCGCGCCGCGCAGCGCGATTGCAGTCGGCGCGATGGAAGAGCGCGTGCTGCGCGGCAACGCCGTAGGCGGCCTCGCCGCGCCAGATCTCGAGCGCGGGCTGCTGGATCGCACGTGCGAACGAGAACGCGAGCGCCCACGGCATGCGGCCACGAAAGCGCCGGTTCATCGCGTCGAGGTGCGCCGACGCGCGCTTCGCTTCCTGGCCGCCAGACAGGAACGCGATGCCCGGCACCGCGGCCGGGACGGCGCGCAGCAGGCAGCCGACTGTCGCGTCGGCGACGGCGTCGACGCTCGCTGGCTCGACTGCGCCCTCGCCCGGCACAACCATGTTCGGCTTCAGCAGCATTCCCTCGAGGGCGACGCGCTGCGCGAAGAGCGCGGCGAAGACGGCGTGCAGCGTCGCCTCGGTCACCGCGCGGCAGCGCTCGAGAGTGTGGTCGCCCTCCATCAGCACCTCGGGCTCGACGATCGGCACGAGCGCCGCTTCCTGGCAGAGCGCGGCGTAGCGGGCGAGCGCGTGCGCGTTGGCCGCGATGCAACCCTCGCTCGGCAACCCGGGGCCGATCCGGATCACCGCGCGCCACTTGGCGAAGCGCGCGCCCATTCCCGCGTACTCCGCGAGCCGATCCCGCAGACCGTCGAGGCCCTCGGTGACGACCTCGTCGGCGAAGCCGGCGAGCGGCCTGGCGCCGGCGTCGACCTTGATCCCCGGAACGATGCCGGCTTGCTCGAGCGCCTGCGCGAACGGCACGCCGGCGAGCGTCGTCTGGCGGATCGTCTCGTCGTAGAGGATCGCGCCGCTGATGCAGCGGCCGAGACCCGGCGTCGTCGCGATCAGGTCGCGGTAAGCGCGCCGCATCGCCTCGGTGGTCGCGATGCCGAGCTTGGCGAAGCGCTTGTCGCAGGTTGGCGTGCTCTCGTCCATCGCGAGCAGGCCGCGGTCGCCGGCGACGAGCGCGCGTGCGGTGTCGGCGAGTCGTTGCGTGTCCATCTCAGCCTCCTTTTGCGGCGCCCGAGCCGATCGCGCGATCGACGACCGCCTGCGCTTCCTTGAGGATTCGCTTCAGGTGCTCGGCACCGGCGAAGCTCTCGGCGTAGATCTTGTAGATGTCCTCGGTGCCCGAAGGGCGTGCCGCGTACCAGCCGGCCTTGGCGATCACCTTGATGCCGCCGATCGCCGCGCCGTTGCCGGGCGCCGAAACGAGGACGGTCTCGATCCTCTCGCCGGCGAGCTCGCTCGCCCCGAGCTGCGCGGATGTCAGCGCGGCGAGCTGCTTCTTCTGCGCGGCGTCGGCCGGCGCCTCGACGCGGTCGGCGAGCGGCGTTCCGAGCGCCTCGGTCAGCTCGCCGTAGAGGCGGCCCGGATCGCGGCCGGTCTTCGCCGTGATCTCGGCGGCGAGCAGCGCCGGAACGATGCCGTCCTTGTCGGTCGTCCACACCGTGCCGTCGCGGCGCAGGAACGAGGCGCCAGCGCTCTCCTCGCCGCCGAAGCCGAGCGAGCCGTCGAGGAGGCCATCGGCGAACCACTTGAAGCCGACCGGCACTTCGTAGAGCCTGCGCAC